>JBDHVM010000166.1:0-3931 GCA_039809725.1 Peptostreptococcus sp. | reverse complement strand
ACCACGCAACTTGAACCTCGAAACCAAAAAAAATCACAAAGAAAATACCTATTGAAATACCTATTACATTTGATCCTACGTCTCCCATCATTGAAATTGCCTTTAAGTCGTAATAAAAATACGCAATTACAGCAGGTACTATTATCATCATAAGTTCTTTATTGAAAGTTGAAGAAAATAAAAATATAAGCACCGATATAAATAAATAAACCTTTATTGCTCTTCCTGGCCTTAAATCAAGTAAGTTCATAAAATTTGTAGATAAAGCAATTATTAGCGTCCCAACTACAATTTCTAAAACAGTATTATACATAATTGATGAAACTATTAATCCTATTAGACCTCCAAGTATAGCTTTAAAAGCTCCTGTCGTAAGTTTTCCCTTAATCAATGCCTTGAAGTGTCCCATAAGACCACTTTCTTTTCTACTACCTAAGCAGTCATCTAAGAAACCAGCAAACGCCATAGACATCATGCCAAAAAGTAACACTAAAATCTTTATTAGTCTCATAGAATCAATATTTCCATATGAAAGTATTGACGCATTTATTAACATTGCAGGAATAAAACAAATCCCCATGCTTATTGGTATCATTTCCCCTTTATAATTTTGCTTAAGTAGACCACTTGTCTCCAACATCTTACTTACAAGTGAGATTGAACCTAGTGTGACTATCATACCTATACAAAATAACATGACCATCATTAAATATGTATACATGGTTATTTCCTCCATTCTTTTTTCTTTTGATTTACGACCTTCTTAATGTGAATATATTGTTTTCCCCTATGTACAAACCCTTTAAAATCTCTACCTGTTTCATTGTGGGACATATCTACTATTATTTCTTTTATCTTATAGCCCCATTTTAAAATATCTATAGACATTCCAACCTCGACACCATATCCATCTGGGATCTTACCAAATCGTTCTATTACCTCTCTTTTAAACGCTCTCTGACCTGATATGCTTGCATTTAGTTCGACACCCGTCATCTCATATACAGAATCTCTTGCCAACCTTTTTACGAATCCCATTCCTCCTTTTTTCTTAGCAGGCTTGAACCTCGCAATAGTTACATCGCATTCCCCACTTTGAACTGGAGCTATTATCTTTGTTATTTCTGAAGATGTATTGCCTACATCTGCATCTAAAAATACAATTATTTCCGCTTTTTTATTAGCTAATTCAATTCCCTTTTCTAAAGCTTTTCCTTTGCCCATATTTGAAGGTTGCTTTACAAATCTGAGTTTAGGAGAGTTGTATGACTCTAATATTTCCTCTGTATTATCGCTGGAACCATCGTCAACAACTATTATTTCATTTACTTCTTCTAAATTTTCTATTCCTTTTAATGTATCTACTATTCGTTCACCCTCGTTATATGCGGGAATAATTACGCTTGTAAACATATTTACCTCCCTACTTAACATTTGGTATTAATAGAGTATTTGTATCCACTATACCATAATTTCCTTCAGTACCCTTTGTTTTTAATATTTCAACTAATGCAATTTCACCTACTGTTTCATCAATATTATTAACTGTTGGAACCTTAGATTTTGCTAAACTTGCAAAGTATTTTGTATCTGCAGATGTCAGTTTCACTGCCACAATAGACTTTGATTCTCTTAGCTTTACAATTAGAGGTTTTACTGTTGAATCTAGTTCTTCTTTTTTATTTATTTCATCACCTGTGTAGAATACTATTGAGTCAGTAGAATTGTAATCCCCATTATAACTAATCTTATTGATTATCCCAAAGTCTTGCAATGTACTTAAATTGCTGTCTGAATTTTTGATTGATTTCACAATAAAATCCAGCAACTCTTCTTTCTTTTGAAGTTTTATTTTAAGAGTATCATTTATTTTTTTCATGTTCTCATCGCTAAGTGAAGAACCATTTATTACTATATTAAATGATAATTTAGCACCTGTTTCAGATAGTATCGTCTCAACTTTATCTGTTGACTCTTTTTCATTAAATGATATTATTCCAACATTTTTATTGGACAATGCACTGTTTAACAGGTTTGTTTTCTTAGTATCAAAATATGACTTCACATTTCCAATACTCTCATTTAAAGCCTTATTTTGAGCAACTAAATTGTCATCTTTCTCTTTCAACTCTTTAAACTGCTTATCTATATCACTCACTATAGATGCATTTTGTTTTTGAATAGTCTCATTTGTCCCCATATTTGATCCTATTAGAATACCTATCCCAAGTGCCAAAAATATAGATCCAATAGATACTATAAAGTATTTAAAATTTATATGCATATATTTTTTACTCCCTTCGTATTAAAATCTTGGTTATAACTGCAATAAAAGTCGTAACTTTATCTGTATTAATTGTATATAAGTCATTGCCTTTGGAGAAAGTGACAACAATACCAATATTGGAAATACTGCCGTCATTATCAAAGCAACTATGTATTTCAATTTTAGTCTACTTTGGTAAAGCATACTAACTCCTTTTGCATCAACCAATTTCGAACCTATCTTTAGTCGAACCAAAAATGTTGATGCCATTCCTTTTCTTCCTTTTTCCAAAAAGTCTATCATATTTGAATGAGTACCTAATGCCACTATCAATTTCGCACCATTCTCATATGCAGCCAACATTGCAATATCTTCGCTGGTCCCTGGAGAAGGGAAAATAACGGGCTTTAATCCCAAATCTTCGACTCGCTTTTGCCCAGGCGCTCTTCCATCTGTATATGCGTGTACAACAATTTCTTTCGCTGCTTTAAGTGCCTCATCTGTCACACTATCCATATCTCCGACGATTACATCAGGCGAGTAACCACACTCTAATAGTGCATCTGCACCACCATCTACACCTACCAGCACTGGCTTTATTTCTTCAATATATGAAATCATAGTTTCAAGATCGGCCTTATAATTATGACCCCTTACAACAACCAATACGTGTCTCTCATCATATTCTGTCTTCATTTCTGGAATTTTTACATCACCCAGTATTAGACCTTTTTCTTTTTTTGCATATTCTATTGTATTATCAATAAACATATCTAGTTCATTGCCCATATTTTCATACGCTAGTTTTAATTTTTCTGCAACAATAGGCTCATCCATAACTTCTCCATAGCCTATTTCTTTATCTCTTCTAAAAATGTATCCATCTTCCACGACTACATTATCATCCTCATTGAGTGCGTCAAATACTTCCATTCCAACATTATCTACTATCAGTATATTTGCCTTCATAAGTATCATTGGCCCTGCATTAGGATATCTACCACTGATCGATTCTGCAGCGTTTATTACGAGCTTTATCTTAGCTTCCACCAGCGATTTTGCAGCCACCTCGTCAATATCTTTGTGATTGATTAATGCAATTTCACCAGCCTGAATCCTCTTTGCGAGCTTTTTAGTTTTTCTGTCTTTTCTAAGCTTAGCTTCTATTAGCATTTAATACCTCCCAGCACATTTAATTATATTTTAATTGAATCTTGTTCGCTTTTTCCCTTTGCAGAATCAATCATTTCACTTGCATGGTCAATAGTCTTTTCAGTAACCGTCCTACCAGAGATTAAACGAGCTATTTCATTTTTCTTTCTATCATAATCTAATTTTTCTAAAGTCGTAAATGTTCTATTGTTTTCTACCTGTTTTTCAATATAGAAGTGTGTATCTGCAAAAGCAGCAATCTGAGGTAAGTGAGTTATACATATTACTTGTTTCTCCTTTGAAATTTCAGATATTTTTTCTCCTACAATTTGTGCAGCCCTTCCGCTTATTCCTGTATCAATTTCATCGAAAATCAACGTTTCAATTTTATCTATATCAGACATTAGTGATTTAAATCCAAGCATAAATCTTGACATTTCACCACCTGAGGCAACTTTATTTATTGGTTTTAAGTCTTCTCCTAAATTAAAGGATACATAAAAATCAACATCA
>JBDHVM010000165.1:0-3934 GCA_039809725.1 Peptostreptococcus sp. | reverse complement strand
AAAACACATTCAACTCCTATCCTTGATCCTATAAATTTCTACATTAAAACACTAATATATATCCATATATCACATAAAATACAACGATCGTCGCTATAAAAATCTGTGCTTTTCCAAGTATTATTAACCAATTAATGGGAGAACCCATTTTTTGAAAAAATCCAGCAGTTACATTTATTGCAACTGCACTTATTACCATAGGAAAAGTAAATCCTGACATTGTCGGAATAAACTTATTTGAAATTAATTTTACGATATAGTAAAAACCAACTACAAAGAATACCACCGAAAAGGCAACTAATATCCATATAATCGCTGTACTTTTAATCACAAAGCTATTCATATATGCTGCTAACAATAATGATGCTGGTGCTGCAAGTATAGCTAACGATGGCATTGTTGGCGGTGGCATATCTTTTACCTTATAGATTCTAAATAACACAATCGGCAATAATATTAAATAAGTAATTAAACCAAACCAAAAAGATGCTTGTCCTATACCTAATTGACCTACTGCAGGTGCTGTAACACCTGCAACAGCAATACCTACATACACTATATACCAAGATGGGAATACCGTCTTAATTTTAAAGCCTACTACAAACTTCATTGTGAAATAAATTATAAGCAAAATATGACCTATTAGACCTACCCACCATACTACATTTGAAATCGCATAGCTAAAAGGTTTTATATATGTAGCCATAATCATGATTGCCATAGTTATTGTTGGAAAAACGCTGGCTACTGGTGGTTTTTTCATTTCATCTTTCACTGTTTCAAAATCTGTAAATATCTTTAAAAGAAAAATCACAAAGAAAAATACACCAAAAACTGCCATGACATTTTTATACATAGGTGCGAATTTTTGTAAAATATTACCCAACGCAAATATTGCCAATATTAATCCTGTTATTGGTATTGGACATTTTTTTATTACTCTCATCTACTTCCTCCTAGTCAATTTTTATTGAACCGCCACTGTACGAACCGTCGTCATAGTTTTCATTGAACTTCAATCCGTCAGTATCAAGACCACGCTTAACTAGTCTATCTTTTATAGCTTCTTTGTTTTTATTTCTCTCAAATGGGTTAATTGTTTTTTCTACACCTTCAACAATTTTAAACCATTTTTCAAATGGGATACCCATTCCTATTTCATTTGCAACCCAATCAGCTACAAGTCTAGTACCTGGACATAGTAATGAAATATTTATATCCTTTGTATTGTAAGGATATGTTGTCAAATCCTGACATACAGCCTGAAGTCCCACAGTTCTAAGATTGTTTGTATATCCAAAGAAATGTCCATTGCCCTGTAACATTCTCATAATATTATATGATGTACCCACAACAATAACTATATCAGGATTTTCAGTATATAACTCAAGAGGCATAACAGCAACACCGTATACCCTCTCTTTCATAAATACCATATCATCATTAATTTTTTTAGAAATTTCAACATCGGCGTAAATACCTTTTTTAAATCTACCCATCCCATTTGCAATTGGTTCAGGTACATCAGTAAAGTTTAGTGCAAAAGCACCATTTGGACATCCTTGATTTTCTTTTGTAAGTTTCATCGCTTTACCTTTACTTGCTTGTTGCACAGCATTACAGTAAGTTACTTTTCTGTCTTTTTGTACAACATCAAATTTATCAAAATCCTCCTTATTAAAAAAGAATTTTACTCCTACTGGTTTTCTGTCTAAATCGAGATATGATTCGATTAGATCTACACTTTTTTTGATTTCCACTTTCTATTACCTCCTATATTATTTTCTGTATTTTCAACTCTACCATATTATTTTTTACCTTTCAACAGTATTTTTCTTCATAAAAAAATCACATCAACTTTTTTAGTTTTTTTTAATGAATTTTTTCAAACCGCCTCCCTTGTAAACCGATTTTTTTATTAGTTTACATATGCCGTTTTTTATGATAAAATACGATATGTAGATTAAAACTGGAGGAAAAAAATGACAAATAAAATAAACACTAAATCTATGATCCAAGTCGCACTATTAACTGCACTTATTGCAATAGGCGCATTTATAAGAATTCCACTTCCAATAACTGTATTTACAATGCAATTTATTTTTGTGCTATTATCTGGTCTATTATTGGGATCTAAAAAGGGAGCATTATCATGTCTTTTATATGTATTGATAGGGCTGTTTGGCTTCCCTGTTTTTACTGAGGGAGGTGGACCTCTATACATTATAAAACCAACGTTTGGCTATTTGATAGCATTTATTTTAGCAGCATTTTTCGTCGGATTTATAAGAGAAAAATACGGCTATAATTCATTTATAACACTATTTATCGCTTGTGTTTTTGCTATGATATTTACATATTTAATAGGCAGTTTTTATACCTATATAATCTTTAAATACGTTGCAGGAACACCACTTCCGTATTGGACTTTCCTTGCTAGTCTTTTCCCAATAACCGCAATTAAAGATCTTTTTAGTTGCGCATTTGCATCGATTGTTGCAAAAAAAATCAATAATAGAATTTCTCTATAGAGATTGTATAGCTTATACAAATATTCAATATCGGCTTTTTGAGCTTTTACATTTAGATTTTTGAGCTTTTTATTTAACTATTATTATTACATTAGAAAAAAACAGAACTTTTAAGGAATAATCCTCCCAAATCAGTTCTGTTTTTTAATATTATTCTTTTCACTTTTTATTTAGTAGTTCGAGTTTGTTTTACAATTATCCGAGTGTTTTCTCTTATTTAAAATACTTAACTCCTGATTCAAACAACTTCTGTTCTTTTTCGCCGATTGTATTTCCTATTACAAACTCCCCTGTTCTTTCAGAATGTCCCATCTTTCCAAATACTCTTCCATCAGGTGATGTTATTCCTTCTACTGCATAATATGATCCATTTGGATTGAAATCTATATCATATGTAGCATTTCCATCGAAATCAACATACTGAGTTGCTATTTGTCCATTTTCAATCAGCTTTTTCATTATCGCTTCCTCAGCTACAAATTTTCCTTCTCCATGTGAAATTGGGATAGTATGAATATCACCTACTTTGGCATCGACAAGCCAAGGTGACTTGTTTGAGGCTATTCTAGTCTGAACAACTTTTGCTTGATGGCGACCTATATTGTTATATGTAAGAGTTGGCATATCTGCTGAAGGAGTTTTTATTTCTCCATAAGGCACAAGACCAAGTTTAATCAAAGCTTGGAACCCATTACAAATACCTATCATAAGTCCATCTCTTTCGTTTAATAGCTTCATTACAGCTTCTTCAATTTTCTTGTTTCTAAATACTGTAGCAATAAACTTAGCAGATCCATCTGGTTCATCTCCTGCAGAGAAACCACCTGGTATCATAATTATCTGACTCTTATTTATTTCTTCTACCATCATCTCAATTGACTCTTCAATATCTCTATAAGACATATTTCTAAATACGCCTATCTTAGCTTCTGCACCTGCTCTTTCGAATGCTCTTGCAGAGTCATATTCACAGTTTGTACCTGGAAAAGTTGGTATAAATACCTTAGGTTTTGCTATTTTGATCGCTGGCTTTACAGTATCTCCTATTCTATTAAAGCTGATGTTTTCTATTTGAAGATCTATTTTTTTGCTAGCTTTTGTTGGGAAAATAGGCTCTAGTGTTTCTTTTGAAACATTGTAAAGTTCTTCAAGTTTAACTTCTTCACTAAATACATCTATTACTGGTTTTTCAGTAGTCTCACCTATTATTACGTAGTTTGATCCATCTAATATATCTAGATCTGATTCTTTTAATTCTGCTAAAATACTTCCGTAACTTGGCTTGAATAATTCGTCTTTGTTTTCATAAATATCAGCCACGTCGTCACTAAAGCTCATACCTATCTTATTTCCAAATCCCATCTTAGCTATTGCTTCACCAACACCGCCATAACCAAGTGCGT
>JBDHVM010000164.1:0-3965 GCA_039809725.1 Peptostreptococcus sp. | reverse complement strand
CCTTGAGTAGATGAATTAGATGCTGAGTTATTATTTCTATCCTGAACATTACTTTTGTCATCACCAACATTTTTTTGTGCATTTTTATCTTCTTCTTTTAAAAGACCAAAGTATTGTCCCAATACTTCCCTAATTGGAAGTATTGCGTATGCACTTGTTTCACCTTGAGGAATCATACATGCTACTGCAATTCTTGGATTGTCAGCAGGTGCAAAAGCCACACACCAAGCAAATGATCCATAATCTGGCTTAAACCTGTCTATGTCAGTATCTGTAATATTATGATTTAGTTGTTTAATTGCCTTTCTCAAATAAAAAGCATTTATCTTGTCAGAATTTTCAAGTCTAACTTTAACTCCCAAACTCAATTCTTTTCTATATTTTTCCTTGTCCTCTTCACTCGTATTTGAACTTATGATCTTTGATTTTAAATCTTTTATCTTTTCATTTGTAAGATCAAGTTCCTTTTCAGATTTCAGTTGCTCATATTTACTCATTACATCTTTTTCTTTTACTGAGTAAGAAGCAAGGTGAGACTTCAAATAGTCAAACTCCTTGTCAGTCGGTATTTTACCAGTTTTTTCTGCCGTTCCAGTCTTTGAAGCAACTTTGATAGGAAAATTACCAAACTCTTTTTTTGCTAGTCCCAAATCTGATACTCTTATCATACCGATTTTTAAGTCATTTAACTTTGAATCATTTTTAAAGTCTATCTTGTCAAGTCTTCTTCTAGCTTCTTCAATTGACTTCCCACTTGGAGTTTCAAGCTTATTTACGACATTAAGGTTTACTAGGTACCCACCATTTGCTATAGCAGATATATATCTAACTATCTGAGATGGATTGTATGCATTTTCCCCCTGTCCAATTGCTAGGTTGAATGTATCACCAACTCCCCACTTAGCAAAATTAAAGAAACTATAGACAATGTAATCTGCATCACTTTCAGCATATTTTTCATATACACCAATATTTTTCAGTCTTTCTATTGTTTCTACTCTTCCTGGGGTCTTTGATTCATCTATCCAGCTTACTATTTCATCAATTTTTTTATCAAATTCATCTCTGTCTTTAAGAAAATCTATTCCTCTAAAGTGAAATCTCATCGTCCTTTCCAAAGCCAGTCTTAGTTGAATTTTTGTTTTTTCTATCTTTTGTTCTTCACTAGGAACTCGACCAGCTCTTTCCTCTAACTGGTTTGATAGACCACTACTTTCATCAAGTCCAAATTTTTTGGCATAGTCCAATATTTTTCTAGCTCCCATTCCTAGCCCAAGATTTTGTCCTGTCATCCAATTTCTATTACTTCCTATTACATAGAAATACACGTTACAAGATTCTTGAATAGCCTTATATAGATTTTCGATACCATGATTTTTACCACCATGATGCCATATATAATCTGCAAAGTTTCTATTTCCAAGTCTAATTACACCAGGGTCATTTATAGTATAATTTGGGTCTAACCCAGAGTCAAGGGCTGCCATTGCAGTTATCAATTTAAACGTAGATCCAGGCTGAAAAGCTCCCTGAGTTGCCAAATTAAGAAGTGGATTTGGCGCAAGCAAGTCATTTTGATTCTTAGGAAGATAGTTACTGTATTCCTCTGTACTAATTCCAGCTGCAAATTTATTTGGATCATAGTTCGGATAACTAGCCATTGCAAGTACATCACCACTTTTTACATCCACTGCTACGACTGCTCCTGATTTAGCATTTGGAGCTCTTTCAGTATTATTTATATCTCCAAACTGACTTTTAAATGTTGATCCCGTTCTTGCAGAAGTAATAGCCCTCTCCAAAGATTCTTCAGCCACCTTTTGAACTTTGCTATCAAGTGTAAGATAAACACTGCTTCCAGAAGTTGGTAACACAGATTTCATCTCATCTATTACTCTACCAAGGCTGTCTACCTTGACCTCTTTATATCCATCTTCACCCTTTAATTTTTTTTCGAAACTCTTTTCAATCCCAGACATACCTATCATATCCTCTGGATTATATTTTTCTTTAATAAGCTCACTCACTTTTGTCGATGGAATTTTGCCTACATATCCCATCACATGAGAAGCCAAGGTCTCGTTTGGATAATATCTTCTCTGTTCAACAGCTACGGAAACACCTGACAAATTCATTGAGTTTTCCTCAATTTGTGCCACAGTTTCTTTTTTTATTCCCTTCGCAATTGTAACTGGGTTGTATTGCATATATTTTTTTGACTTTAACATATCACGGACTAACATGATTTTCCTTGCCTCAGAATCCGTCATACCTTTGTCTATCTTATAATACTTATCTTTTATAAGATCAAACGCCTCTTTTGCGGATATATTCTTGTCGAGTTTGTAACCCGTCAACCAATCTTCTTTGTTTTTCTGTTGTGTAAATGTCCAGTTGTTCACCAATACAGGTGGATAATATCCAAGATCATTTACCTTAGTCTGCAATTCAAAAGGATCCTTGTCTCTATCGGAAATTGACATCAATCCATTTTTGATAAGCGAATCTACGACGTAGTAAAAACATTGTTTTGGAGAATAATCTTTTGGAATTCCATTATCTTCTTTGAATTTACTTATTTTATCATCAAAAGAAAAATAGTATTTACCATTATCAATAATAATAGGAAATTCATCTGTATATTTTTCTCCATTTTTTTCAAGTATTCTAATTATGGAATAAGAAATTTTATTTGCAGCATCTTTATCATCACTATCCAGTTTATTAAAAGAATCTCCAACAACTTGTACAGTAAACTGTGGCTCATTTCCAGCCATCAATACACCATTTCTATCTCTTATCTCTCCTCTAGGTGCTTGAACCATAATACGCTTATATGTTTTTTGGTTTGCAAGGTTAGAATAATATGAATTTTGAAAACTCACCATATATACTATTTTTCCCAGTACAACTAATAAAATTATCAATACAGCTTTATTGATAATTTTAAGTCTTGATTTTACAATTGTATTTTTATTCAATTTGTCCACCACTATTCTTCTCTAAGTTTTATTAGTTTATCTTCAAAAATTGTGTAGGTAATAAAAGCTACTATTGTATTTGCTATCGGTATCAAAAACAATGATTTTAATACTACTACAATCAAAGATGTCGGCACGAAAAAAATTGCCGAAACTATTGCGTTAATTAATGAAAAGACAATACTAATTACCAAAACTAATAGACACACTATACCTCGTTTATCTTTAAATAAAGATTTTTCAACACTTGATATAAAGTATGATATTACTAAAAACAAAATTGCCGTTACACCTATCACTCCACCTGAAATCAAATCACTTATCAACCCTAGTAACCCACCGATCATAAGTGAATAATTCTTATCCAGATACAATGATATAAAGACAACAAATATCAATAAAAAATTTATACTAAAAAATGTACTTATGAAATTTGTGAAAAAAGTTTCTAGTAATATTATTATCAAGCCTATAAAAAAAAGCACTACATTTTTCATACTTACCACCTATTCTGTCTTTCTCGGTGGGATAATACTTACTTCATCAAGTTTTTTAAAGTCTACATTTGGTCTTACTTTTATTAACTTCATAGCTTTATTTTTTTCGTAAGTAACTTCCGTCACCTTACCTATAGGTATATTTTCAGGATACAGTCCAAGGCCAGATGTAACTATTAGATCACCTTTTTTTATCTTTGAATTCGAGTCAAAAAGATACCCGTGTAAAAGCTTATTAGTATCTGTGAAACTTGAATTTCCTACTGTAGATGATGTTGTAATTACTCCTTTAAAATCCTCATTATCTGCTACTTTAAAACTTACAGACGCCTTTGAATCCACAAGTGAAATTGCCTTACAATAATTATTGTTTACACTATAGACAATTCCTACTACGCCCTGACCATTTATTACTATACTATTTTTTCTAATTCCACTTCCAGCGCCTGCATCAATAATAAATGACTGATACCAGACACCTTCATTT
>JBDHVM010000163.1:0-3970 GCA_039809725.1 Peptostreptococcus sp. | reverse complement strand
TATTTACTTTGTGAACAAGGTCATAGTATCTATCATTATCTAAAAATCTCAGTGAAAGATCTTCAAGCTCCCATTTGATTTTAGATATTCCTAATCTATGAGCAATTCCCGCATAAATATCTAGCGTCTCTTGAGCCTTATATTTAGCTTTTGCTGAATCCATATACTCAAGTGTTCTCATGTTGTGAAGCCTATCTGCTAGCTTTATCAACACAACCCTAAGATCTTTTGCCATCGCTAAAAACATTTTTCTCAAGTTTTCAGACTGAGATTCCTCTTTTGTCATATACTTAATTTTACCAAGTTTTGTTACACCATCAACAAGAACAGCAACATCTTTTCCAAACTGTTCCTCCATGTCCTTTTCTTCATATGTAGTATCCTCGACTACATCATGGAGCAAACCTGCACATATCGTATCCAGATCCAGCTGCATATCTGCCAAAATATTTGCTACTGCAATCGGATGAATAAAGTACGGTTCACCAGATTTTCTATACTGATCTTTGTGTGCTTCATTCGCCAAATTATACGCACGTATTATCTTGTCAAAATCAGCATTTGGTGCATATGTTTTAATTTTTTCTATTAATTTTTCTAATTCTTTATCATACATAATATCACCTCACACCGCTTCTCAATGCCGAAATATCTAAAGCACTAAGACCACTATTTATATTAAAAACTTACCGAACTCGCTTAATCATTTAATGTTTTTCATATTCACTGTTTCTTTTTAATATTTTATACAATAACCTAATAAAATTTTTAACTATATTTCATAGTCAACTAGTGAAATCACATTGTATCCTTTTAATTTTTCTCTACCCTCTAATGAAGTTAACTCAATTAAAAATTGAAGTATGACAACCTCACCCCCCAATTTTTCAACAAGTTTTGCAGCTGCTCCTATTGTTCCACCGGTAGCAAGCAAGTCGTCAACAATTGCTACTCTTTGACCTGGCTTAATAGCATCTTTATGTATTTCCAAAATATCAGTTCCGTATTCCAAGCTGTATTCATAAGCTTCTACTTCAGAAGGTAACTTTCCAGGTTTTCTTATTGGTACAAATCCAATGCCTAATTCATATGCTACAGGAGTCCCGAAAATAAACCCTCTAGCTTCAGGCCCAACAATCAAATCAATATTATGGTCCCTTAAATTATCGACCATTGCATCTACCGTATATTTAAATGCTTCACCATCTCCAATTAATGTAGTAATGTCTTTAAATTCTATTCCATTTTTTGGAAAGTTTTGAACGTTTCTTATTTTATTACGTATGTCCATATTCGCCTCCACAGTAACTTCTTAAATTGAGTAAGTTTTTTTGAATAAATCATTTTGATTTTTTATTTTTATTATTATTTTGTTCTTTTGTAAGTCGAGCTTTTCACCCTTCATAGGCAGCACTTTAAACTTTATTTCATTATTTACATAATCTATTTCATAGTCTATTATCTCTTCGTCTTTTAATACCTTTAATATCATAATAACTTTCACCGAAGTTAAATTAACCGATGAAATAAAATCTCCATATTTTACGATTAAATCCTTTATACCCAATATACGCTTATATACAACAACAAATTCATCTCTTTGAAAATCCATTTCATTTCGTTTCATTTTCAACTGTATAAAATCACCATAGTTGAAGTTCAAAACTAAATCACAATCAAAACCCTTATTTTCAATGATGTATGCAATTTGTGAAATATTATCAATATAATCGTATATAATAATTTTATTATATCGTTTTAAAGGCATTTTATCAATATTTGATAGAAATATATGGTCAATTTTTTCAATATCAGAAGTAGAAATATCAGATTTCGCTCTAAAATATCCTGAAATTGTATTGTAAACTAGCAATGTATTTTCACTGATAGCTTCATTTACATTATCATATCTTTCCACATTTTTATCAATTATCGACTTAATTTGCCTCAACTCTTTATCACTATATATTTTACTTTCTATCAAATCTAAAATATCAAATGAAAAATCATCAATTTCACAACTGCTTTCTACGTTAAAATTAATTGATTCCTCCACTTTTTTTGTAATATAGCCGTTATCCAACATCTTTGTCGGCTTATTTAGTTTAATATCTTTTATCATCAGTTGCACTTTTTTTTGACCGTTAAAATTATTTTCACTTAATTGAAATACAATATCTATGTGATCTCCCAATGAAAATTTTTCCGCAAGATGGGACATTCCAAATCCTATAGCTTCAAAATCAAAAACCTTGTTTATCTCTAGTTTCAAGTGTTTCTTATCCCTGCCAATTAAATTACACTTTTTGACTATACAATCCCTCAGTAAAAATAGAGGTGTCGGATTTTTTATTCCGAAAGGCTCTAATACATGAAGACTATCAACAAATTCCAAATCTATTCTTTCGGCATCAATTTCTAAATCAATTTTTATCTTTTCAACTAAATCTTCATCTGTTAGATCGTAGTTCGCAATTTTATTTATTTTTTTTCTCAATTCCTCTATATTGCAAGCATCCATAGTCAAACCCGCTGCCTGTTCATGCCCACCAAACTTTGTCATTAACTCTTTGCAATCGTTCATCGCTTTAAATAGGTTGAATCCTTTTATAGATCTTGCAGATCCAACTGCAACGCCACCTTCAATACACATCAAAATACACGGCTTATAGTATTTTTCAGTTATTTTTGACGCTACAATACCTATTATTCCGTGATGCCAATCTTCACCACCTATAACAATTATTTTGTCATCGTTGTAGGATTTGTCCGAATTTATAATATCTTCAACATCATTATAAATACGTGCTTCAATACTCTGTCTCTCTGTATTTTTCAGATCCATCAAGTCAGCCAAAAAGTCAGCCCTCTCTTGACTCTCTTCCGTCAAAAGCTCCACTCCCAATTCTGAAAATCCAAGACGTCCTGCTGCGTTTATTCTAGGGCCTACCTGAAATCCCAAATCAGAACTTCTTATTTTATTGCCTTCAAGTCCACAGACCTTCACAAGCGCCTTAATTCCACAATTACTACCACTGCCAAATATCTCTAGTCCATTTTTCACTATTATTCTATTTTCATCTAAAGCTGGCATTACATCACATATTGTAGCTAGTGACACTATTTCTAGGTATCTGCTTATGGTAGCCATAAATACAGCATTCCCTGACAAAGCGTGAATTAGCTTGAGCGCAACTGTGCAACCACAGATGCTTTCAAATGGGTATGTGCAGTCTGGTCTTTTCGGATCAACCACAGCACACGCATTTGGTAAAACCTCTTGGCATTCGTGATGATCTGTTACAATAACATCAATACCAATGCTATTTGCGTATTCAACCTCATTTACAGAAGTTATCCCGCAATCAACAGTTACCACAAGATTTATTCCGAGACCTTTTA
This sequence comes from Peptostreptococcus sp., assembly GCA_039809725.1. GTDB lineage: Bacteria > Bacillota > Clostridia > Peptostreptococcales > Peptostreptococcaceae > Peptostreptococcus. The sequence goes on along the minus strand of JBDHVM010000163.1, from coordinate 568 downwards.
AATGATTTACAGCCTCAATATTTATTCCATAACCTTCCTCTAGCCTATTTGGAATATAGTACTCAACTGGATATCCAATAGACTTAAAATATATCATCAGAATAGAAGTAGATGAAACACCATCTACATCGTAATCTCCATATATACATATTTTTTCTTTTTGAGCAATTGCCATTTTTATCCTCTCAACAGCTCGATCCATATCTTTTAATAAAAATGGGTCTCTTAAATATTCAATTGCTGGATTAATATACTCTTTTGCGCTCCTAGTATCAAATATTTTTCTGTTAAGAAGTATCTTACGAATCTCTTCTGAAATATTCAATTCGTCAGTATCAAGTAAATCTTTAGTTTTATCTTCCTTAGAAAGTATCCATTTTTTCAAATTATTTCCCCTATTTTCTACTATATATGCTGTATTTCTCACATTTCTATTTGTATATATTTTTTGTGTTTGTATATATCTTTTGCATTTGTATATATCTTTTGTGTTTGTATATATCTTTTGTGTTTGTATATATCTTTTGTGTTTGTATATATCTTTTGTGTTTGTATATATCTTTTGTGT
>JBDHVM010000162.1:0-4014 GCA_039809725.1 Peptostreptococcus sp. | reverse complement strand
GTCTTACCATAGAATTTTATTTCAACCTCTTCGTCACTCCTATAAAGCAATCCATACTGACCGAGATCAAGCCAGTTATCTGGGTACTCCTGCTGCCAGCCATTAGAGATTACTTGTTTAAAGATACCAAATTCATAAAGTATTGAAAAGCCAGTTACAGGATATTCGTTAGTAGTTAAGGCATCCATATAACAAGATGCTAATCTTCCCAAACCGCCATTTCCCAATCCAGGATCTGGTTCAATATCGTAGATTTTATCAAGGTCAAAATTATTTTCTTTCAAAAATTCTCTAACTTCTTCTTCTAATCCCAGATTAAATAAATTATTCATTAGAGTTTTACCCACTAAAAATTCCATGGACATATAATATGCTTGCTTTTGTTTTGAGTCTTTGATTTTTTTGTTGTACTTAAACCTTTTTTTTGCCAGAATATTTCTAGTCTCTGTCATAAGAGCCTGATATATCTGTCGTTCACTCGATTCTTCAATTGAGTTACCAAACCTAGTTTCTAGATATTTAATAATATCATTTTTAAAATTTACCATAATTTCCCCTCGTTTACACTTTCATTTAATCGATAATCATAATTTACTTTCATTACTCATTTTCTAATTCTATCATTTTTTCTTTCTTTTTTACCATATCACTTTATCACATTAAAATATTGCAATCTATAAATCTATTTACCCGAAACTGTTCTATACATATCAAGATATTCTTGTGCGGATTTTTTCCAAGTGCTGTCTTTACTCATAGCATTCTTCACAATTTTATCCCAAGTAGCTCTATCTTCCTTGAAAATATCTACTGCTCTTTTAATGGCGTCTAACATATCATACGAATTGAATGTTTCAAATGTAAAACCATATCCTGTCTCACTATCTGGATTATAAGCTTCAACTGTATCCTTTAAACCACCCACTCGATGAACTACAGGAATTGAGCCGTATCTCATTGCAATAAGCTGAGATAGACCACATGGTTCAGACTTTGACGGCATCAAGAAAATATCTGATCCAGCATATATTTTTGAAGAAATGCTGTTAGAAAACATAATTATTGATCTAACAGAATCATGTTTTTTAAACTCTAATGCTCTAAGCATATTTTCATACTCTTCATATCCAGTTCCTAATATTACAAGCTGAACACCCATTTCTATTATTTGTTCAGCTACTTCTAAAAGTAGATTTATTCCCTTTTGATCAGTAAGCCTTGTCACCATACCTATCATAGGAATATCGGCATCCACTTCAAGATCCATTTCTTTTTGAAATGCCAGCTTATTTTTAACTTTATTACTGTGGTTATTCTTTGAGAATCTAGTATAAATATTTGGGTCATTGTATGGATTGAACTTTTGATAATCTAAACCGTTTACAATGCCTCTTAATTTATGTTTTTCATCTCTCAGGATTGGATCTAAGCCAAAAGAAAAATATGGATCTAAAAGCTCATCAGCATAATTAGAACTAACGGTATTCACATAGTCAGCGGATTGGATTCCTGCTTTTAACAGATTTCTATCCCCATCATATAAGAATTTATTCAAATATGAACTGTCAATTCCAAAGAGACTTCCTAAGATATATGGATTAAATTTGCCTTGAAATTCTACATTATGAATAGATAGTACGCTTTTCATTTCTTTGTAGTACAAATAGTCATCTGACTTAAAGATATCTAGATACACAGTTGATAAAGCTGTATGCCAATCATTTGTATTAATTATATCTGCCTGAAATTCTATATGTGGCATTATTTCTAAAGCTGCTTTTGAAAAAAATGCAAACCTCTCACCATCATCTTCTTCACCATAAATATTTCTTCTGTTAAAATATTGCTCGTTATCAATAAAATAATACTTTACACCATTGTATTCTGTTTCAAAAATACCACAATATATTTGTCTCCATCCAAGACTTACATAAATGTATTTCACAAAACTTATTTTATACTTTATTCTATCAATAGAAGAATACAACGGTAATACTACTCTAGCATCAACACGCTCTCTTTTTAGTGCTTTTGGAAGAGAACCAATTACATCTCCTAATCCTCCAACCTTTACAAAAGGCGAGGCCTCTGCTGCAATAAATAGCACCCTCATTGACAACACCTCCTTAAAATGTTTATACTAACTCGTCGTATTATTATATTATTTTGAATTTAGGAACATTAAATTGACAGTTTCTATCACCCTTAAGTTCCTTGTTTTCATTTATCTTCACAAATTTGTCAGTAATCACATAGTTTAACTTTGCCCCTGATTTGATTACAGTTCCAGACATAATAATACTGTTTTTTACTTCAGCTCCCTCTTCTACAATGACATCTCTAAAGATAATACTATTTTCAACTTTACCAAATATGTGACAACCATCTGCTAAAAGTGAGTTTGAAACTTTAGCATTTTTACCATAAAGAGTCGGAACACTATCTTTTACTCTAGTAAGTATTTCTGTTCACGATAAGAATAATTCCTTACAAACATCCTCATTTAATAAATCCATATTAAAATCAAAATACGTATCTAAATCATTGATGACCTTGGAATATCCTTTTACATCGTAAACGTAGACATTTAATCTATTAAAATTCTTTGAAATATAGTCTCTAACCACATCTTCCCATCCAAGAGTATTTCCTTTTTGTATTATCTCTTTTAACAGGTTTTTATGCATAAGTGTTATTTTCAAAAGTGTATTTGCCTCATAATCTGCCCCATTTTGATGATATAGAGAGTCATATGCCCTATTTTTATTATCAACTATCATTTCAATTTCTCCAGATAAAGGTTCTCTTTTTGTACAAACAACGGTTATATCTGCGTTATTTTCCTTGTGGAACTTCAGTAAATCTTTGAAATCTATGTTGCTAATTATATTCGTATCTGATAATATACAATAGTCTTGCATAATTGCACTAATGTATGGCACCGCATCATTTAATGCTTCAAACTTATTTCTAGCCACTGTTGTATTTGAAATGGCAAGTGGTGGAATTATTTTTAATCCACTGTTTTTTCTATTTAGATCCCAATCTTTACCCCAACCGACATGATCCATTAAAGAATTATAGTTGTTTGTTGTAAGTATGCCGATATTTGGAACCTCTGCCTTTACCAGTGAAGATAGCATAAAATCTACCATTCTATATCTACATCCTACTGGAAGTGAAGCAAGAGTCCTATTTTTAATAAATCCCCCTATATCATAGTTTTTATAACAGTCTGCAAATAAAATACAAAATGCGTTCATAGTAACCCTCCTAAGCTAAACTCTTTTTGAAAACTTTTCCTTTTTTTACCTCGTCTTTACTTCCGACAACAGTTATCATATCTTCTCCAATAACGACTTCCTCATGCCCAACTACTGCATTCTCACCAATTATAGCGTCTTCTGCAATAATAGAATTGTATATCTTAGCATTTTTTCCAATTTTGGCATTTTTCATTACTACGCTATTTACAACAACTGAAGATTCATCTAAATATACTCCTGACGATACTACTGAATTTATTACCTCTCCCTTGACTGTAGTTCCCTCTGAAATCATACAATTCGATAATTTTGCACCGTTTGAAATATGTTGTGGCATAGATTCATAATGCCTACAATAAATTCTCCAAAGTGGGTCATAGATATTAAATTCTTCAACATTATGAACTAGATCCATATTGGCTTGCCATAAGCTCTCTATAGTTCCTACATCTTTCCAATACCCAGAGAAAGGATATGCAAAAATTTTTTTATTATCCTCAAGCATCATTGGAATAATATCTTTACCAAAGTCATGGCTTGAATCTTCCTTAAATTCGACCTTTGTCAAATATTCTTTTAATGCAGACCAATTGAAGATATAAATACCCATAGAAGCCTTTGTGGAGATAGGGTTTTTTGGCTTTTCTACAAACTCATTTACTGATAGATCTGTCATTGTGTTCAATATACCAAATCTACTTGCTTCCTCCAATGGAACATCAATGTGTGCAATTGTAAGATCAGCTTC
>JBDHVM010000161.1:0-4083 GCA_039809725.1 Peptostreptococcus sp. | reverse complement strand
AGAATCTAACAAAAGCCATGATGGAAAAATACTCTGAAAAAGGTAGACAAGCAAGAGCAATAAGAATAATGATTGTAGGTGTTCCAAACGTTGGAAAATCTTCTCTGATCAATAAGCTATCTGGAAGAAGGAGTACACAGACTGGTGATAGACCTGGTGTTACAAAAGGAAAGCAATGGGTGAAGATAAGGGGAGATATGGAGTTACTAGATACACCAGGTATACTTTGGCCAAAGTTTGAAGATCAAAATGTAGCTATAAACCTTGCTTTCACAAGAGCTATAAAGGATGAAATATTAGATGTGGAGACATTGGGTCTAAGATTGATAGAAAGACTTTCAAATATAGCTCCAAATGACTTACAAGAGAGGTATAAGCTAAGTGAAATACATGATCAGGCGATTGACACCATGGAAGAAATAGGAAGAAAAAGAGGTTTCCTATTAGGAAAAAATGAACTTGACTATACTAGAATAGCAACAACGGTCTTAAACGAGTTTAGAGAAGGTAAAATAGGAAAGATAACCTTAGAATTTCCAGATCAAGTATAACTATGATAAACGATAAAGTAAAAAATGCAATAACGTGTAATATCCAATAATGTACTAATGCAATAGAGTTGGATATGCAGTTATTTACAAAATCCAATAATGTACAAAATACAATAATGCACAAAATACAATAAACGTCTCAGACTAAAAAGAGTTATTTAGTTTGAGACTTTTTTTGTGTAAATACACTCATAATAACTATAAAATATAGAAAAAAGGTGAAAAAATTAATAATCTCTAATAGATTGACTTTACAGAAAATAATAAATATAATTAGAATAACTACAGAGAAAATGTAAAATTGTCATGAGTTAGTATATATCATTAATAAGTTGTATAAGTAAGTGATATTTTTTTTATAAGAATTACACGTTTTCAGATAAGATACTTTTTGATAATTTTCTTAGAAAATGAATGATATAAAATGTGTTATTTTTTATTGTATATTTGAGCTAAAATATTTTGGAGGTATTGTTATGGATAATAGAATTAGCGTTTCAAACTGGGTTGAGATAAATTTGGATAATTTAGAATATAATTTTAGAGGTATTAAGAACAAGCTTCCTGATAATACGAAGATGTGTATGGTTATAAAGTCAAATGCATATGGACATGGAGCAGTAGAACTTGCAAAATTTTATGAAGAATTGGGAGCTGACTTTCTTGCTGTTGCAAGGACACGTGAAGCAATAGAATTAAGGCAAAATGGTATTTCTTTGCCTATATTAAATTTAGGGTATACAAATCCAAACGCAATTGAGGAATCTGTGTCTATGGACATTTCAATGACGGTATTTGAATATGAGTTTGTAAAAAAAATTGATATGATCGCTGCTAAGCAAGGAAAAAAAGCTAAGGTCCATATAAAATTGGACACAGGTATGTCTCGATTGGGATACGTTGTTTTAGACGATTTAGTTGATGATATTTACAGAGAAATTGAAAAAATTTCAAAATTGGAAAATGTGATAATAGAAGGAGTATACACACATTTTGCGACTGCTGATGCAAAAAATAAAGAATTTGAGAATCTTCAAATGCATAGATTTTCTGAAATGATTGAAAAACTAGAAGCAAATGATATTATTCCACAGTATATACACTGCTCAAATAGTGCTGAAATACTTGATACTGACGAAAGGTACAATATGGTTAGACCAGGAATTATTCAGTATGGAAGTTACCCTTCTAATGAGGTTTCATATACAATAGATATCAGACCCGTAATGAGTTTTAAAGCAAAGGTAACTAATGTAAAAATTCTGTCTCCAGGAACGTCTATAAGCTATGGAAGAACATATTTCACAACTGTGAGAGAAAAAATAGTAAGCATTGCAGTAGGGTATACAGATGGTTTTTTGAGGGGAAGAAGAAATCCTTACGTATATATAAACGGTGAAAAGTGTTCAGTTGTAGGAAGAATCTGTATGGATCAGTGTATGGTGAGAGTTCCAATGGAAATGGACGTAAAAATAGATGATGATGTGCTAATATTTGGTGAGGAACTTGTTACTGTAAGTGATGTTGCAAGGGACTGTGATTCTATTGAACATGAAATAATGTGTAGGATTGATAGAAGAGTGCAAAGAATATATAAAAGAAATAATGAAATTGTAAAAATCGTAGACTATCTTGTAGACTGATTTATTGAATAAAAAAGGAGTGATTATGAAAATTAAGTATGGTATTACGGATCCATCAAAGCTAAGCACTAATAATATAAAAGAAGTATATGATAAAATAACATCAGACGAATTTGAAGATTTTTTAGAATTGTTTAGTAATGACGAAAGAAAATCAGTGATTTCTCTATGCGCTAGGGTTGAGAAAAAGATTAAAAAAAACAAAGCGGAACTAGAGCGATTATGCACGATAAATTTATTTGAAGAGAAGGCTTATGAAAATGGATATAAATATATAGGCGGTGTAGACGAGGCTGGAAGAGGTCCATTGGCAGGTCCTGTTGTTGCAGCAGTTGTTGTTTTTAAGAAGGGAACCAAAATATACGGGATAGATGATTCAAAAAAACTGTCTGAAGATAAGCGTGAAGAACTATTTGAAATTATAAAAAATGAAGCTTTAGACTATGGTATCGGAATTGCAGATAATGTTGAAATTGATGAAAATAATATTCTGCAAGCTACCTACATCGCAATGAAAAGAGCGATAGACAATTTGAAGAATAAGCCAGATTGTCTATTAAATGATGCTGTTAAGATCCCAGGGGTTGACATCAGACAAGTTCCAATAATAAAAGGGGATTCAAAGTCAATTTCAATTGCGGCTGCAAGTATATTAGCAAAAGTTACAAGAGATAGGATGATGTATGAGTATGATTTAAAATATCCAGAATACGGTTTTAGATCAAACAAAGGCTACGGAACCAGCGTACATTATGAAGGATTAAGAAAAAAAGGAAAAACAGAAATACATAGAAATAGTTTTTTGAAAAACTTTGATTTTGAGAAAAGAGAGGGTTAGAAAATGAAATTTGATGAAGTAAAAAGAAATGCAAAAGAAAAATACAATGGCTCATGCAGGGTATGCCGTATCTGTGATGGGATTGCCTGTCGTGGCGAAGTTCCAGGTATGGGAGGGAAAGGAACTGGAAGTTCATTTATAGATAATGTGAAGTCACTCGATAAGATTAAACTGAATATGAGGACAATACATAATGTAAGCAACCCTGACACTAGCATCAATCTTTTTGGAGAAAAACTGGATATTCCTGTAATGGCAGCTCCAATAACGGGAACAATTCTCAACATGGGAGGTCTTGTGAGTGAGAGAGAATATATAGAACCAGTAGTGAAAGGGTGTAAAAATCAAAATACACTTGCTATGGTAGGAGATACTGCATTTCCTGAATTTTTGTTAGAAAATTTAGATGTTATTAAAAAGTATGACGGAGCAGGTATTGTGTTTATTAAACCGTGGGAGAATGCCAATATAATAGATAAAATGAGGGAGTCTGAGGCCGTTGGTGCTAAAGCTGTAGGAATAGATATTGACGCTTGTGGGTTAGTAACTCTAAATATACACGGGACACCAGTTAATCCAAAAAATGTAGAGCAAATTAGGGAGTTGGTAACATCTACAAACCTACCTTTTATACTAAAGGGAATAATGACGCCTGATGAGGCAGAAATGGCAGTAAGTGCTGGAGTATATGGAATTGTAGTATCAAACCATGGTGGTAGAGTACAGGATCATACACCTGCAACTGCAGATGTTTTGCCTGAAATTGCAAAACAAGTCAATGGAAGAATAAAAGTATTTGTAGATGGTGGGATACGCTCAGGTGTTGACGTGTTGAAAATGATTGCATTGGGAGCAGATGCCTGTCTAATTGGAAGACCTTTTATTACAGCATCTTTTGGGGGGCAAACTGAAGGTGTAGAAATGTACATAAAACAGCTTAAGTCTGAACTAGAAGGTGCAATGATATTAACAGGTTGCCAAAATTTAAAGTCCATTACAGAAAGGGTTATCTACAATGGGTAGAAAATAAATAATAGACTATTTCTATAAA
>JBDHVM010000160.1:0-4099 GCA_039809725.1 Peptostreptococcus sp. | reverse complement strand
AACTAATCCTTCCATCGACTTATATATTGAAACTTTATGATTCATTTTTTCTATGTATCCTTTTTTGTAAAAATCATCATAGGCATCATCATCAAAAATTGTGACCACTTTTGGTTTAAACTCATTGATCTGCTCTAGTAAAAGATCAATGTTTTTATTTGTAGATAATCCCTCTACCTTAAATAAATTTTTATTAGATCTAACCACATCAAGTGTCTGAGTCCCTATTGATCCAGTGGAGCCTAAGATTGATATTACTTTTATATTATCTATTGTCATTGTTAACACATCCTATCTTAAATTTTGTTATCTATAAATTATAGCATATAAACACTAGAGATAGAGACTCTATTTTCTTTTAAAGAATGTATTTGTAAAAAAAACAATGTTATATATTAACAAGAAATCAATGTGTATGTATACAAAGAAACAGAGTATTAATGACAAAGAATCAATGTGTATATATACAAAGAAACAGTGTATTAATAACTAAGAATCTAAATGTATATAAAAAATATAAAATTTTCATAAAAATATCGATTTATTGAGTCTAATACCTAAAGTTGAAAATAATAGTATATCAAAATAGTAAACAATTATTTACCAAATTGATAAACTATTAAAAGAGCATCTATTGACATTTATAAAAATAATGGATATATTGTCATTAAAGGGGAGTGATGACAGTGTTTGAGATATATAATAGCGGGAAAAAAGTAGAATTGAATGAATATCCAGAAAGTAGAAATACAGGTTATAAGAAGGAATCAAATCGATTTTTAAATATATCTCCAAAGAATTATATTAAGTCAATTTCAGATTTGAGCACAAAAAAAGCCATCATTCCTATGCTATTAATAGGAATGATGGACAAGGATAATAAGATTATGATGACATTAGATGAAATATCAGAAATAATTGAATACCCAAAAACAGGTTTATCAAATATTTTCGGTGATTATAAAAAGAACGATTTTATGATAAAAGTACGTAATGGTGTATATATGATCAATCCTTTGGTATCATATAGAGGTTCAAAGTATGAAAGGGATAAATTATATAGGGAGTATTCGGAAATAAAAGGAGAGAAGGTGTCTAAATGAGTTTAAAGTTTGATAGGGAAATAATGAGTTGGTTTGATGCATTTTTTGAAAATAGAAAAGAATCAATAAGTATTGATAACTTCGTATGTTCACTTCAAGGATTTAATCGTAATGATGCAGAAAATATTGTCGTATTGGAAAAAGATAAAACTGCGTATTGGAGAATAGAATTTTCTCTTACAGAAAGCTATGTAACAAAACTTAGAAAAAATGTTCATCCACTTTTTGGAGGGTATATTTATGAAGAAATTTCAATATACAGTGATGACAGAATATATGATTTTATTAATTATTACCTGACTAAAATTTTTGATAATGTTGTATCTTACCTTTACCAACCGTCAACAAATTCTTTTTTTATTGACTACAGAGATGAGTTTATAAGAAAGTCAAAGTTAGTTGATATTGGTAAAACAACTGAAATAGATGAGGATTTATATATACTGCTTAATTCAAATAGCAATATAGATTTTTTCAATCTATCAAAATCGTTCAAGTTAAATCTAAGTTTTGATCCTACAAAAGGTGAGGATTTGCTAGATAGTCTTATAGATCTAAGAAGATCAGTAATATTAAATGACTGAGAAAATATAATATAATAAAAAAATAAAACTAAAAGAATTTAAAAATAATTGTATAACTGAAAGGGAGTGTAAAGATGAATGTAGAAAAAATGACTTTAAGAGTTCAAAATGCACTAAATGATGCATTTTCTGAAGCTGTAAAAAATAATAATCAGCAAGTTGACATAATTCACTTGGTGTATGCATTAATAAACCAAGAACAAGGATTGATACCTAATATTTTAGAAAAAATGAATATAAGCACAGAGTCAATCTTAAATTCAATTAAAACTGAGATTGATAAATTACCAAAAGTAACGGGAGATGGTGTAAACGCACAGGGTGTTACTGCAACGAGGAAAATAAATCAAGTATTAGTGTCTGCTGAGAAATTATCTGCTGATTTTAAGGATTCATATATAAGTGTAGAGCATATTATGTTGGCGATATTTGATCTTGAAAAAAACAGTAATATAGGCAAAATATTCAACCAATATGGACTAAAAAAAGATGATTTCCTAAGAGTTTTACATGATGTAAGAGGGAATCAAAGAGTAGATAGTCAAGATCCTGAAGGAACATATGATGCACTTGAAAAATATGCCACAAATCTTGTTAAACAAGCAATGGACAATAAGCTTGATCCAGTAATTGGCAGAGATGAGGAGATAAGAAGAACCATTAGAATAATTTCAAGACGTACAAAAAATAACCCAGTTCTTATTGGGGAACCAGGTGTTGGAAAAACGGCAATTGTCGAGGGTTTGGCACAGAGGATAATAAAGGGAGATGTACCAGAAGGGCTAAAAGATAAAGTAATATATTCTTTGGATATGGGAGCTTTAATTGCAGGTGCTAAGTTTAGAGGTGAATTTGAAGAAAGACTAAAAGCTGTTTTAAAAGAAGTTCAAAGATCTGACGGTAAAATAATATTGTTTATTGACGAAATTCATATGATAGTTGGAGCAGGTAAAACTGAAGGGTCAATGGACGCAGGAAATTTAATAAAACCAATGTTGGCAAGGGGAGAACTAAACTGTATAGGTGCTACAACTTTTGACGAATATCGAAAATATATTGAAAAAGATAAAGCTTTGGAAAGAAGGTTCCAACCAGTAATAGTTGATGAACCAACTGTTGATGATACTATTTCAATATTAAGAGGTCTAAAAGAGAGGTTTGAAATTCATCATGGAATAAGAATTCACGATAATGCAATAGTTGCAGCATCAAAGTTGTCAGACAGGTATATTCAGGATAGATTTTTACCAGATAAGGCAATTGACTTAATAGATGAGGCTGGGGCAATGATAAGAAGTGAGATAGATTCACTTCCTACTGATCTTGATACAGTTAGAAGACGTTTGTTTACGCTTGAGACTGAGCGAGAGGCATTGAAAAAAGAGACAGATGAAAAATCAAAGATTAGACTTGAGGAGCTTGAAAACGAAATAGCAAATTTGAGGGAGGAAAATGACAGCCTTACATCTAGATATGAAAAAGAAAAAAGTAAAATAATGGATATTAAAATTCTTAAAGAAAAACTTGATGATGCAAAATCTAGAGCTGAAAAATATGAAAGAGAATACGATTTTAATAAGGCTGCAGAGGTAAAGTTTGGCGAAATACCAAGTTTAGAACAACAGATAAAAGAGAGTGAAGAAAAAATTGATGAAAAAAATGAAAATAGTTTATTAAAAGAAGAAGTAACAGAAGAAGAAATCTCACAGATTGTCTCAAAATGGACAGGCATTCCGATTACTAAACTTGTAGAAAGCGAAAGAGAAAAACTACTTCATCTTGAGGATGAACTACATAAAAGAGTAATAGGACAAGATGAGGCAGTAACAGCGGTGTCAAATGCAATTTTAAGATCTAGAGCGGGATTAAGTAGTCAGAAAAAACCAATAGGTTCTTTTATTTTTCTTGGACCTACAGGAGTGGGTAAAACAGAACTTGCAAAAACGCTTGCTGTAGAACTTTTCGATAGTGAAGAAAGTATTATAAGAATTGATATGTCAGAATACATGGAAAAACACAGTGTATCTCGATTAGTTGGACCACCTCCAGGGTATGTTGGATATGAAGAAGGGGGGCAACTTACTGAGGCTGTTAGAAGAAAGCCATATTCAGTTTTATTATTCGATGAAATTGAAAAGGCACATGACGATGTATTTAATATGTTTTTACAAATTTTAGATGATGGAAGGTTAACAGACAACAAAGGAAAAACAGTTGATTTTAAAAATACATTGATAATTATGACTTCAAATATTGGAAGTGAAATTCTGCTAGAGTCGGGAGGCGAGATAAACGAACATATAAATGACATGGTACTGGATAAGATGAAAAGGAGATTTAAACCTGAATTTCTAAACAGAATAGATGACATAATAATGTTTAAACCTCTTCAAAAAGATGAAATTAAAAAAA
>JBDHVM010000159.1:0-4108 GCA_039809725.1 Peptostreptococcus sp. | reverse complement strand
AAAAAATTTTTAAAAGAATATGGCGTTGAAATGGAGATTTTATAATGATTACTTACGAAAGCATATGCGAAAAAATCGGTGGAGATTATTTTGAATTAGCAAAAGAGTATCACAGAAAAATAGCAGAATGGGATGGCTTAACAGAAGATTGTGTTATACCATTCAAGAGTGGAATGGAGATCTTAAGTGATGATGAACTTGACTTCATGCACGAATATATAGTTAATAGAAACAAAAATAGTAATAATAAGTAAAGCACTTTAACAATAAATGTTGAGGTGCTTTTTTCATGCTAAGAAAAAGTTGAGAAAAGCTAAGAAGAACCTATAAAAATCAAGAAGAGTTGAGAAAAAAGTATAGAGGTGATACAATTTGGATTTTAAAATAGTCTTGAAAATAAACTAATTATGAGGAGTGGCATAAAAGACATATAGAAAGCGATAAAGAATACATCATTGAGAAAAAGATGGAAAAATAGATTTAGCGATAAAAAACAACATAAAAAGTATAAAGAAGCTGGTGTTGATGTCCCTAAAAACTTTGATAAATATCAGGATTTGAAGTATAATGAAAGTAAAATGAACTGGAGAATAAAAAATCAGTACAGGAGTTTTAACATTATTGATAAAAAGAATTGGACTCCAGAATTTAAAAACAAATGCAAGGGTGCAATAAAGAAGTTTGCTAAGGAGCATGATCTAGACTTTAATGATCACAGTGTAGCCAGATATTATGATAGAATTGCAAATAATGATAAAAAATCCTATATGACTGAAAATGATTTTGCTGCACTTGCTAAAAGTAAACCTAATTACAAAGGGGCAGAAGGAAATCTTGTGATTTTTAAAAATAAAACAGCCGTTATAGTTGATGCAGGGCATAAAACTCACATAAAGACTATAGTAACTAATAGAAACGAACCAAGAAAGGATTGGGTAGAACTATGATTAATCAACTTATAAATTTCATAGAGGATTACTTAAACAATGAGGTTGTAGCCACTCCAGAAGGTTATGACGAAATCCATGTTGATAAAGAAAAAACCGAGAGAAACTATTATTTTTATTATTTCCTAGAGGATTTTATAGGACTAGAGAAAGAAGATTTAAAACCAGAAGTTGATGACATTGTAGAGGAGATATATGATATAGCGACAGAAATGGAGCCTATGTTAGATACAACAAATATGGATATTAGGCTTAGAAAGCAGTATGACAGACTAAAAGAGGTGATATAGTGGATAATCTGAAAATAGTGTACAAGGTTCTTTTTGAAGTTGATAAACAGATGGATAATATTGATTTTGATGAATCCTTTATCAAAGAAATAAAAGTAAGTGATAATAGAATTAATAAAATAGTTGAAACTTTGTTAGAAGATGGATATTTAACTGGAATAAAGATATCAAAATCAAAAACAGGTAATATAGTGATGTTTGTGAATCCGAGACTGACAATAAAAGGCATGGAGTTTCTTCAGGAAAACTCAGCTATGTAAAGAATAAAAAATGGATTAAAAGATTTTAAAGAAGCGACACCGTTTTTATAAAGCACTTTAAGAATAAATGTAGTGGTTCTTTTTTCATACTATGAATTATTCATCTATAATTATTACTTATAAAAAAGAGTTATAATTACTTTGTTGTGAAAAATGACTTAGGAAATCACGACACCTTCCAAACTGCAAGGGGTAGAATATTACTAAAATATGTGGTAATATAAGATGTATATTCAAGATAAGCAAAGACAAGATTTGCGCCAAATTAAAATATATTAAGGATGTGATGTAATGAATGATGATAAATTGGATAGTTTAGATGAATTAATAGATGCAATAGAAATAGGACTGGATATTGAGTTTGATCTATACGGAGTGAGATACTATATAGGGGCACCTCAAGGTAAATTATTAATTTCAAGAGATTTAGGGGAAATAGAATCATTTTATAAAGATGCAAAAGATTTAGTAGATAATCACTCTATAAATGGGAAATTAATAAGAGATATATGGGAAGATATAGTTATTTATTCTATGTAAGGTACTTTAAGAAAAATTATTAAGGTAACTTTGATGTTAAGAAAGATTTAATCGTGGGATAAAAGGAAATGACATAACGGTAGAACTTTATAATATGTACAAATTAAACCTAATGAAAAATGATACATAAGTTAAGTCGGTGAATTATATAATGTATAAAGGGTAGCTTAATAGCTACCCTAATATTTTTACTGACAATTTATTTCAATAATTTCAATTCATTTTCGACATTCTTGGATACTGAGTTTTCACCACCTACTATTATTATGTTTTTAATATTTGTATTTGTCTTGATATACTCAGCAGTATCCTTATTTAGTTCATTTGGTTGTGTAAGCAAAATTGCACCGTTATTGTAAGTTGCTACCAACCCTGAAGATAAGGCATCTGGGTAATCTTTACCGTTAACAATAACTGCGGTACTTATATCTTTATTTAAGACTGGCTTGTAAGCTTTTGCTATTTCTACAGCAGTCTTATATCTATCAGAACCGTATATTCTTCCATAAGAATGGTATTCTGGATAGTCACTAGAATCATCAATTATTAATTTATCTTCGTATACTGACCCATCAAAAGGTTCTCTAACTCTAAATTTTTCAGGGATAGTATCATATCCACCAATAGTGAATCGATTAGAAATGTATATGTTATCATATTCTGGATTATCCCAATTCTGAATGTTTAAGTTAAGTAAAGCAGTAGATTGCTCTTTAATAAGCGATGATGCAAAAGGTATTACAGAAAGTAAGTCTGGGAATTTACTATCATTTATAAAGATAACTCTACCAATATCACCTTTGTTTTCGTTTTTGTGAAATGTTTCGAAGAGTGACATATCAACTTGAGAGTCAATCCCTTCAAGATCTTTTACAGGTTTTGAATAGTCAAATCTTATAGAACTTATCCCACTCTTTAAAAGTGTATTGTCAACTTTAGTGCTAAGCTTTTTACTATCACCTATTATATAAGCCCTTTTCACATTCAATCTATCAAATTCATTTAAAACGGATTTTGATATCGCTTGGTTTTTCGGTAAAACATAAAAAGGAACCTTCAAGGCACTTGCCATATAACTTCCATATAATGCCGTTCTAAAGTCGTTTCCGCTTGCAATTATGGCAAGATTTCCATCAGCTTTCTGTATATATTTCTGATTTACTTTAATAGCCGTTTCATATCTATCTGATCCAGAAATACGTGATACATTAATGTCAGCGAAGGAAATAGAAGAACACATCATCAAAATTGCAGATGATACTAGAAATGCTTTTTTTATTCTATTTTTCATAATAATACCTCCTGAAAATGAATTAAATATTAAGATAAAATTATTCTGAAATACTAAATTCCATTT
This sequence comes from Peptostreptococcus sp., assembly GCA_039809725.1. Classification (GTDB taxonomy): domain Bacteria; phylum Bacillota; class Clostridia; order Peptostreptococcales; family Peptostreptococcaceae; genus Peptostreptococcus. The sequence goes on along the minus strand of JBDHVM010000159.1, from coordinate 714 downwards.
TATCATAATTTTTATTGTCAGAATTGAAGAACTCTATAGCTCGTATCTCATTATTTTCCCAAGTACCATCAATGTAATATTGCTCATTAGCAACAGTTACGCCTTCTTTATTTATTAGTTTAACGTTTATTGTTCTTCCTGTAATGGCTTCTCCACTGATATTTTTGACATTACCAACTATTTTATAACTTTCTTTTTTGAAAGTAGCATTTTTTAAAGATTCTATAATGCTTGTATCAACTAATTCCTTACTATTTACCTTTTTTGCATTACTTGTAAATTCTTTAGTTAAAGCATCATTCAATTTAAGCCCATATTTATCTATCATCGTTTTTATTAATTTAGTTCTTTCGTTATAGGCTTTATGAAAAACTTTAGCCTTTTCGTAGTTGTTTATATCCTCAAAATACATATAATTCTTTTCTTGGATTTCTAACTGTTTCATATAATCTTCTGAAATTTTTTTTAGTTCTGGATTTACGAATTCTTTATCCATAAAGTATTTAATCCCTTGTATTTCACCCTTTATTCCCTTTAAAATAACCTCTCTTGATTCAGCAGCATTTAGATTCTTTGCGTCACTTTGGCTAATTAATATTGATCTGTCTTCCAGACCTTTGCCAACTGCCGTAATAAAATCATTGTCGTACGTTTTTTTTGTTTCAGACTGACCATTAGAACAAGCGCCTAAGGTGAAACATAAAAATAAAACAC
>JBDHVM010000158.1:0-4130 GCA_039809725.1 Peptostreptococcus sp. | reverse complement strand
TTTTCCTTCCATTCATACTTATATATGGGCTGGTTTTATCGTCGACACTATCTTTTGAATCAATAGTCAAATACTTTTTAGCATCGTACTTTCCTCCTAGAAAAGTGTCTACAAGCTCTATTTTTTTGCAGTCAGTATCAATAATATCAGTATTTTCTAATATTGCACACCCAGCACCATCACCAAATAGAATACACGTTCCACGATCCTCCCAGTTTACGAACTTAGATAATTTCTCTGCACCGATTACTAGAGCATATTTTGTTTTTGACCCCCTCAAAAGAGATGATGCCACTGACATAGAATATACAAATCCACTACACGCTGCATTTAGATCAAAGCAAATTGCATCTTTAATCCCTAACTTACCTGCTACTGTGTAAGATGAAGCTGGTACCTTTGTATCCGATGATACCGATGCAAATATTACAATACCAATATCATCTATATCAATTGCTAGTCTTTTCAGTGCATTTTTTGTCGCCTCTACTGCCAACTCTTCAGTTGTATGAGTATTAGAAATGTGTCTGGTTTTTATTCCTGTTCTTTCTATTATCCACTCGTCTCTAGTATCTACCATCTCTGATAAACGCTTATTATCTAGTATATCTTCGGTTGTATAACTACCTGTAGATACAATGTTAATACCCATTATTTCCTCCATATTTCTTCATGAAAAACTCATTGATATTTTTCAAAGACTGTATTAGTGTTTTATCTTCATCTAATTTTAAGTCAATCATCAAATGATCAATCATCTCATCATGAAAATTGCTATGTATTTTATTTATTAACTGTCCTTTTTTTGTAAGTGTAGCCAAAACAACCCTTCTATCATTAGGATCTTTTCTTCTCAAAGCGTACCCTTTTTTCTCTAACTTTGTCATTGTAATTGTAAGAGTTCCCATAGTAATATCTAAGTTTTCTGCAACTTCAGACATCATCTTACCTTCACCTACTCCTATTGACTCAATAGCATGTATTTCAGTCATAGATAAATCTTTTATACCCCTTAACCTCAAAGACCTTTCTTCAATCATAAGAACATTCCTAAATAATTCTACTACTATATCGTTTATTATTTTTCTGCTCTCATCATATAGATCTGTTCCTTTTGCATTACTCTCAACTGTATCTGTCTTGCTCATAATATTTACCTTATAACACCTTTCTATACTTATCGAATCTCTTTTTTAGTATTTTTTCTATGGATAAAGAATAACTTTTTTCTAAAAATTTCAGTATTTCATTTTTTAAATTGTATATTTCTTCACCGTCTTCTTTAATTATTTTTTCAATAAAACCATCTTCCTTCAAATCGTAACTTGTAAGTCGCATCAAATCAGCAGCTTCCTCTTTTCTGTTGGGATCTTTCCAAAGTATACTTGAAAATCCTTCTGGTGAAAGTATTGAATATACGCTATTTTGAAGCATCCATATTTCATCAGTCACACTTAAAGCTAGTGCTCCTCCGCTACCACCTTCGCCTATTATTATAGATAATGTCGGCACTTTTAAACTCGAAAATTCAAAAATACAATTTGCAATAGAGCTTGCTTGACCCCTTTGTTCAGCCTCAACACCACATCCTGCTCCAGGAGTATCTACTAAAGTGATAACTGGAAGTTTAAATTTTTCGGCGTATCTTATCAGTCTAAGTACCTTACGATAACCCTCAGGATTTGGCATCCCAAAGTTTCTATCCTTTTGTTGCCCTATTATCATCACTGAATAGTCATCTATTTTTCCAATCCCGCCTACTATTGTTTCATCATCGTAAAAAAGCCTATCTCCATGCATTTCTATAAAGGGTTTACACATATAATTTATATAATCTAGTGCCTTTGGTCTATTAGGATTTCTCGAAGCTCTGACAATGTCCATTGCTCTCATCTTAATCCCCCCTTTTTCTTATTATCATTATGTATTTTTAGAATATCTGATAGTGTCTGTTTCATCTCTTCTCTATTTACTACCATATCAATCAGACCATGTTTTAACAGAAATTCCGCCCTTTGAAAACCTTCTGGCAACGTAGTACCTGTTACCTGCTGAATTACTCTAGGACCTGCAAATCCAATCAATGCATTTTTCTCTGCAATAATTATATCTCCTAAACTTGCAAAGCTTGCACTTACACCTCCAGTAGTCGGATTTGTCATTACAGAAATATATAAAATCCCTTTTTCATTTAGTTTTGCTACTGCCTGTGATGTCTTTGCCATTTGCATAAGAGAAAACATTCCCTCCTGCATTCTAGCACCACCTGATGCAGAAAAAGTTACTAGAGGTATTCTTTTCTTAATTGCAAGTTCAATACTCTTGGTTATCTTTTCTCCAACAGTTGTACCCATACTTCCCATCATAAAATTAGTATCCATAGCAACAATTACAACTTTTTGATCATCAATACTTGCAACTCCACAAATCACACCCTCATCAACTTCAAGTTTCCTTTTAAGTTCAATTTGTTTTTCCTTATACTTAGGAAATTTTAAAGGATCTCTAATCTTTTTTTCTTTGAAGTATTCAACAAAACTATCATCATCAACTACACTTCTTATCCTACTTCTAGCGTCCATTTTATAATATTTGCCACAAGAAGGGCATATCATATTCTTTAAATCTAAGTCATTTTTAAAAATCATTGCGTCGCACTCAGGACATTTCACTACACAGTCTGGTTGTATATTGAGTTTTTTTGTAGGTTTATACTTTTTTCTTTTAAAATGTTCTAAAATCATTTAACTACCTCTATTGTCTTCCTATTTTCATTTCAAGGTATGATGTGTTGTATTTATTTTCCACAAAATTTTCATCATCCATCAACTCTTTATTGAAATTTACGTTAGTCTTTACACCTTCAATAACAATCTCATCTAGTGCCCTGCGCATTATCCTGATAGCATTTTCTCTTGTGCTACCAAATGAAATCACTTTTGCTATCATAGAATCATAAAATGGCAGAATTTCATAACCTTGATAAACAGCACTATCTATTCTTACCCCATATCCACCCGGCATATTTAATCCATTAATCACACCAGCACTCGGCATAAAATTATTATCTGAATCATAAGCGTTTATTCTACACTCAATTGCGTGACCTTTAATACTAATATCTTCTTGATTAAATGATAGTTTTTTCTGAGAAGCAATGTTAATTTGTTCTTCGACAATATCGACACCTGTTATCATCTCTGTAATTGGATGTTCAACTTGAATACGTGTATTCATTTCCATAAAATATATTTGATTATCTTTTGAAACTAAATATTCAATAGTGCCCGCATTTGTATATCCAACATAATTCGCTGCATCTACAGATATTTTGTATAATTTTTCTATTATTTTTTCATCAATAGCACTTGGAGGTGCTTCTTCTACTACCTTTTGGTGATTCATCTGCATAGAGCAGTCCCTTCCACCTAAGTGAATTGTATTTCCAAATTCATCAGAAAGTATTTGAACTTCAATGTGCCTTGGGGATTCGATATATCTTTCAATATATACAGCATCATCTCCAAAAGCGTTTTCTGCTTCCTTTTTTGCTGTTTTATATGCTAATTCAAGGGCATCTTCATCTTTGACTACCCTCATTCCCTTTCCACCACCGCCCGATCTTGCCTTGATGATTATAGGATATCCAATTTCTGATACAACCTCTTTTACTTCTTCAATGCTGTTTACTACTCCATCAGATCCTGGTACTGTCGGCACACCAGCTTCTTTCATCATTTTTTTCGAAATCTCTTTATTTCCCATAAGTGACATAACTTTGCTGGTAGGACCTATAAACTTGATATTGTAAATTTCACACATCTGTGCAAAACTTGAGTTTTCAGATAAAAATCCAAATCCAGGGTGTATTGCATCTGCACCTGTAACTAAAGCAGCATTGATTATTTGTATTTTATTTAAATAACTATCCTTTACATTTCTAGGACCTATACAAATGCACTCATCTGCTATTCTTGTATGAAGCGACTCTCTATCAACATCAGAAAATATCGCCACACTTTTTATTCCCATATCCTTTAGAGTTCTTATTATTCTAACTGCAATCTCACCTCGATTTGCAATCAGAACTTTTTTTATACCTTTTTTCATCTACTAAATCTCCTTTACGC
>JBDHVM010000157.1:0-4131 GCA_039809725.1 Peptostreptococcus sp. | reverse complement strand
CGGTAACAAAATGTTGTATCATATGGATATGAAAGCAAAAACCAAGAGTTTGATTTATGATTATTACAAGTCATATTTTAACAAATTGGTAACAAGACAACGGCGTTTAGTCGGTTGTGAATTATTTTATGAGAGGTGAGAATTTAGATGAAAAAAGCAATAACAGTGTTAGGGTTGGGTGCAGCGGCTGTTGCAATATCAGTTTCTAATGCGAGTGCGATGGAACAGGCACAGACAACAAAGAGCATCAACCTTAGAGAACAGCCAAGTGCAACTTCAAATAAGGTCTCAGAACTTCAGGCGGGAGCCAAAGTAACTGTAGTAGAAAATCAGAATGGTTGGACAAGTATCAAAACTGACGATGGTCGTTCAGGCTGGGTTAGTGGATATTATGTTTCAAATGAAGATCAAGATAAAGCTGGACAAAAAGAGACTGCTGAAAATGTAAATGGGCAGACAGAAAAAATTGAAAATACTAACGTTAATAATAATGTAAATAACAATGTAAATAAGAACGTAAATAATAATGTAGTAAATAATAATGTAGTAAATAACAATGTCAACACTAAGAATGAATCTACGTCAAACTATGATTCAAACAGCAACATTAAGACTGGTTCTGGTGGAGATGTTGAAGTTAAGTCAAATGCTAATATAGCTCAGACTCCTTCACTAAATGTAAGAATAGGTCCTTCTACATCGAATGGTGTTGCAGGAGTTATCTATAAAGGTGAAAGCTTTAAGGTTGTTTCTAAGTCATCAAATGGGTGGTATAAGGTTATACTAAATGATGGAACAACAGGATGGGCAAGTGGTAAGTACATTAACTTGACAAATGCAGTTGATAAGACTAATATTGAAGACTTTACTAATAAGAAGGATTCTAATACAGTAAAAGAAACTGCAAATTCTAATCAAGGTAAAGTAAATAGTTCTGTTGGTCTTAATGTAAGATCTGGAGCTGGTACAAATAATGCTGTAATGACAACACTTGCAAGTAATGCTGTTGTAAATATTATCGGTGAAGAAAATGGTTGGTACAAAGTAAAACTATCTAACGGTTCAGTTGGTTATGTTGGTGCTAACTACATTACAAAGACTGCAGGAGGTACTCAGGAAAGTACTAGTACAAATGTTAAAACTGGAAATGAAGCAAACACTCCAAAGGTAACAGCTACTGCAAATGAAAAAACTACTAAATCTGGAGGATCAGTTGTGAGTTTTGCAGAAACTCTATTGGGAACTAGATATTCTTGGGGTGGTACAACTACATCAGGATTTGACTGTTCAGGATTTACTCAGTATGTGTACAAACACGCTGCTGGTGTTGATATTCCTAGAGTATCAAGAGCTCAGGCTACAGCTGGTAAGGCAGTATCAACTTCTTCAATGCAACAAGGAGATTTGTTATACTTTGACACTATGGGTGGAGGAGTTACAAGCCACGTTGGTATATATGTTGGTAATGGTAAGTTTATCCATGCGAGTGGTAGTGCTGCAAAACCAGAGTATGTTAAAATTTCTAACCTATCTGAAAAATGGGTAAAATTACTTGGTGCAAGAAGATTCTAGTTTAGATATAATGGATTAGTTCTGAGGTTGTGTTTTCTATCTTGAAGTTGAGTCAATTTATACTAGAAAACTATGCTGAAGTTTATACAACATTAAAATAAAATACTTTTAGGAGATCGATTCTGTTATCGGTCTCCTTGTTTTGTTTGAAAATAAGTGTTTATAGGCTGTTTATATGAAAAATAGTATTTTTTGATTTTCATTTTACATTTATTAAATATGAAAAAACGTTTTTCTTGAGGAGTCAACATAATTATTGCGAAATGAATAAAGTGGTGGTATACTAGTAATGAGGTAAAATTTGATATTAGTTAAGAATAGGGGGTAACAGAATGAAACTCTTAACTTTCAAGGGAGGTATACATCCTCCATATGGAAAAGAGTATGCAAACAAAAAACCAATTGAGAGAGCAAAAGCTCCTGCTACTGTTTACATTCCTCTTCAACAACATATAGGTGCGCCTGCAAAGTGTATCGTAGAAGTTGGAGATGAAGTAAAGTTAGGGCAAAAAATTGGTGAAGCTCAAGGTTTCGTATCTTCAAATATTCACTCATCTGTATCCGGTGTCGTAAAAGCGATTAGTCCTTGCGGTGTACCGGGCGGTACTGCTATGTGTGTAATTATTGAGAATGACTTCAAAGAGGAATTGCATGAAAGCGTTAAGCCACATGGTGATATTGAAGATTTAAGTAAAGAGGAAATCGTTGGTATCATTAAAGAGGCAGGTATTGTTGGTATGGGTGGTGCGACTTTCCCTAACCACGTAAAAATATCTCCACCACCAGATTCTGTGGCGGAGTATGTAATACTAAACGGTGCTGAGTGTGAACCGTATTTAACAGCAGATGATAGATTGATGGTAGAAAATCCTGAAGATGTTGTATATGGTCTAAGAGCATTGATGAAAGTATTGGATGTAAAGACAGGTTATATAGGAATAGAAGTAAATAAACCTGAAGCTATTCAAAATATGGTTAAAGCTGCAGAGCCTTATAGTGATATTGAAGTAGTTAGTCTACAAGTTAAATATCCAGAGGGAGCTGAAAAACAGCTTATTTATGCATGTACTGGTAGAGAAGTGCCATCAGGTGCTCTTCTGATTGCAGTAGGGGCAGTTGTTGATAATGTTGCCACTTCAGCAGCTATAGCAAAAGCTATAAAAGAAGGTATGCCATTAGTAGAAAGAATTACTACTATTACAGGTCCATGTATTAAAGAACCTAAAAACTTAATAACAAAGGTTGGAACTAAATTCAGTGAGATCATAGAGCAGTGTGGTGGTATAAAAGAAGGTGTTACTGCAAGTAAATTGATTGCAGGTGGACCGATGATGGGTCTTGCACAGTGTACTGACGACATTTCTACAAATAAGGGATCTTCAGGGATACTAATATTAGATGAAGAAATGGCTACAGCTCCGGAACAGATGAATTGTATAAAATGCGGAAGATGTACAGATGTATGTCCAGCGTTCCTTCAGCCATTATTTATTAGTGCGTATTCTTTAAAGAACAACTTTGATGAAGCAGAAAAGCACAGAGCGATGGATTGTATTGAATGTGGATCATGTTCATTTATATGTCCAGCGAGAAGACTTTTATTGCCATCAATAAGACAAGCTAAGAGAGAAATTGGTGCTAAGAGAAGAAAAGCAGCAGCACAAAAGTAATAATAGTTAGGGGGAAAAATAATGTTTAACAAATTGATAGTGTCTTCTTCTCCACATATTAGGACAAAAGAAGATACTTCATACATAATGAAGCAAGTACTAATTGCACTTTTGCCAGCTACTTTAGCAGGACTTTATTATTTCAGAGTTCAAGGCTTTATTACAATTGTGGCATGTGTATTAGGTGCAGTATTTTCAGAATGGATATACTGCAAGATTACAAAGAAAAAATCAACAATTGGTGATTTATCAGCTGTGGTAACAGGTTTGCTTTTAGCTTTTAACGTACCTGCTGGTTTACCAATTTGGATGTGTGTTTTCGGTTCATTCTTTTCAATAATAGTTGTAAAGATGTTGTTCGGAGGTATAGGATTTAACTTCCTTAACCCTGCACTTGCAGGTAGAGCATTTTTACTAGCGTCTTTCCCAGTTGCAATGACAACTTGGTTAAAGCCTGGTGCAAATGCTGATGCAGTTACTACTGCAACTCCAATGAGCTTTTTGAAATTAATGGGTCCAGAAGGTGTAGGAGGATCTGCTGATGCAGTGACTAGACTTCATGACGCTGGTATTTCAATCGGAAGCGCATTTTTAGGAAATGTAGGTGGATGTATAGGTGAAACATCTGCGCTACTATTGATATTAGGTGGAGTTTACCTAATATATAAAGGAATAATATCATATGTAATACCTGTTACGTATATAGGAATAATGTTCTTGTTAACGCTTGTACTTGGTGGATTTAACGCTGAGTTTGCAGTGTATCAAGTATTTTCAGGTGGTTTGATGCTAGGTGGTTTCTTTATGTTAACTGACTATACTACATCACCGATGACTAAAAAAGGCCAGATAATATTCGCTGCGATTGCGGCTGTGATTGCAGTGTGTA
>JBDHVM010000156.1:0-4138 GCA_039809725.1 Peptostreptococcus sp. | reverse complement strand
AAGAAATTTCAGGAGATTAATATTGAAGCGGCAAGATTTTTTTATTTGAATTTGATGGATAAAAAAAATATTGGGTATGAATACCTGATAAAAAGAGGTTTGGATGAAAAGACAATAAAAAATTTTGGACTTGGGTATTCACATGACAGCTGGGATTCCCTTAAGAAATATTTATTGAGCAAGAATTATACAATAGATGAATTATTTGAATGTGGCTTGATTAGTCAGAATAAAAGTAAAACAGATTATTATGATAAATTTAGAAACAGAGTAATGTTTCCTATTTTTGATTACAAAGGTGTCGTTATAGGATTTGGTGGTAGAGTATTAGATGATGGGCTGCCAAAGTACTTAAATTCACCTGATAGCGAAATATTCAATAAAAGGTATAATCTGTATGGATTAAATTTTTCTAGAAAACACATAGGAAATCAAAAAACATTGATATTAGTAGAAGGTTATATGGATTTGATTTCACTTTATCAATTTGGAATAAAGAATGTAGTTGCCACATTAGGAACCGCTTTGACTGATGAACAGGCTATACTTATAAAAAAATATGCAGATAAAATAATTCTGTCGTATGACTCTGATAGTGCTGGTGTTGCTGCAACTCTAAGAGCTATAGACATACTAGAGAGGCAAGGATTAGATGCGAGGGTGCTTAGCTTAAAAGACAGCAAGGATCCAGATGAATTTATTCGACAATACGGAATATCAGAGTTTTTCAACTGTATAGATATAGCATCAGATTCAACAAAATTTAAGATTGACACAGAAGCAACAAAATATGATTTGTCAAATAGAAAGGAAATAGTGGATTTTTTAAAAGGAGTAATTGTAATAATAAAATCTTTAAAGAGTCCTCTTGAACTAGACTATTATATCAAGTACCTATCTGAGCTTACTAATACAAATTCTGAAATAATTAGATCTGAGATTTTTGGAGGAGTGAATACAAAAAAACAAAACTTCAATAAAAAGACTTATGGAAATAGAGATGTTGTTGAGACAAAGGTAAATGTAAAAAAATATATTGATATTAGAGATGATGACGAAAATAATTTAATTGTCGAGACAAATTTATTAAAAGCTATGCTTTTAAGCAAAAAAGCAAGAGAAATTGTTCAACTTAAAATTGCAGTCGATGATTTTGATGACGAGAACAGTAGAAAAATATTTTCAAAAGTTTCAGGTTATGATAAAGAGGGAATTATACCAATAAAGGATGTGTCTCTGATCATTGATAATATTGGTTTTATAAAACGATTAGATAAAGTTGATCTTTCGTCGATTGATCTAGATGATGTGGTAGAAATAGAAAAAATTATTAATCTTTTTTTAAAGAAGAAAATAAATAAAAAAATTTCAAAGTTATCAGAAAAGCAAAAAATTCTAGAAAATAGAAGAAAAACTATGGCAAATGATAGCAAGGAAGCGAAAGAGGTAGATTTAGAAATTATGAAGATAGCGCTAGAAATAATATCCGAAAACAAGAAAGAAAAATTATTTTAGGAGGGGAGGTTAACTATGGCTGAAAAACAAGAAAAATTTATGATTAATAAAATTGCTCAGAAGAAACTCTTGGAAAAAGGGAAAAAAGAGGGAGTTGTGACTCTGATTGATATTATGGAGGCATTTCAGGATAATGAAATGGATAAAGATGTTGCAGAAAACCTTTATAAAACTCTGGGAAATTTGGGCATTGAGGTAGTAGATGGAAAAGAAGTAAAAGCTGATATTGATTTAACTGAACCTGATGATCTGGATATCAAGTCAATAGACAGTGAGATTAAAGATGAAAAAAGTGAAGATGTGTCTGAATCTCAAGGAGCTGATATTGCAGTGCCTAAGGGAATAAGCATAGACGATCCAGTTAGAATGTACCTAAAAGAAATTGGTAAAATACCTCTTTTAAAACCACATGAGGAAGTTGAATTTGCAAAGAAAATGGCAGATGGTGATGAATTTTCAAAACAAAAGCTTGTAGAGGCAAATTTAAGATTAGTGGTAAGTATTGCTAAGAGATATGTGGGTAGAGGAATGTTGTTTTTGGATTTAATTCAAGAGGGAAATTTAGGTCTTATTAAAGCTGTTGAGAAGTTTGATTATAAAAAGGGATACAAGTTTTCTACATATGCTACTTGGTGGATTAGGCAGGCAATTACAAGAGCTATTGCTGATCAAGCTAGAACAATTAGAATCCCTGTACATATGGTGGAGACAATAAACAAGCTTATAAGAGTATCTAGACAGTTGTTACAACAGTTAGGTAGAGATCCTAAGCCTTATGAAATAGCAAAAGAAATGAATATGTCAGAAGAAAAAGTAAGAGAGATCATGAAGATAGCTCAAGATCCAGTTTCACTTGAAACGCCAATAGGTGAGGAAGATGACAGCCACTTAGGTGATTTTATTCCTGATGAAGATGCACCAGCTCCTGCTGAAGCTGCAGCATATTCTTTGTTAAAAGAACAGATTGAGGAAGTTTTGGGTACACTAAATGATAGAGAACAAAAAGTTTTGAAACTAAGATTTGGTCTTGATGATGGAAGAGCTAGAACGTTAGAAGAAGTTGGTAAAGAATTTGATGTAACTAGAGAAAGAATCAGACAAATTGAAGCCAAAGCTCTTAGAAAACTTAGACATCCTAGTAGATCTAAAAAGTTGAGAGACTATTTAGATTAAATATTGAATTGATTAGAAATTTGGGTATATATCCGTAGGTCTCTATTGGTATATGCCCTTTTTATAGAATTATTTGGAGGAGACATGAAGCTTACAAATAGATTGATGAAAATAACAACTTTGGTATCAAAGGGATCTAAAATTGCTGATATAGGAACAGATCATGGTTACATACCGATATATCTATTATTGAATAATACGATAGAGAGTGCGATATTGGCAGATATTAATAAAGGACCTTTGGAAAATGCAAGAGAAGAAGTAATAAAAAATAAGCTAGAGAGCAAGGTAGATTTAAGGCTTGGAAATGGGATTAGAGTTTTAAAAGATGGGGAAGTTGACGAAATAATAATTGCTGGCATGGGTGGTGTTTTAATATCTGAGATAATAAATGCCGATTTATGTATCTGTAAAGGTGTAAAAAAGCTTATATTACAGCCTATGCAAGCATCATCGGATTTAAGAAAGTATCTGATGAAAAATAAGTTTCAAATCATAGATGAACATCTCGTGAGCGAAGATTTTAGAATATACGAAATTTTAGAAGTTAAATATAACGAAAATATTTCCCATCTTGATATGGAAGAAATATATTTTGATGTGCCAGAACAGTTGCTTAAAAAGGAAGATACATTAGTAGATAAGTTTATAGAAAAGAAGATATTTGAATGTAAAAGCATATTAAACAAATTAGGTGATTCAAACAACGATTCTATTCGGGATAGAAGGGAATTTGTCATGTCAAAATTAAGAAAACTTGAATCAATATTAGAAAAAAGGAGGAGTATATGAAATTAAAAGAAATTATCAAAATAATAAATACTAAATACCCTGAAAAACTACAGTATGGATGGGATAATTCAGGACTAAATATTGGTGATATAGATTCTGAAATTAATAAAATACTCTTATGCCTTGATATAAATGACACAGTTCTTGAGGAGTCAATAAAAAAAGGAGTAGATTTAATTATCTCACATCATCCATTTATCTTTGAAAAAATAAACCAAATAAGAAAAGACGACATAAAAGGTAGTATTATTTATAGAGCAATAAAGAACAATATATCAGTTTATTGTATGCATACAAATTATGATATAGCTTTTGATGGTCTAAATGATTACTTTATGGGCTTGATTGGAATTAATGAATATGATATTTTGGAGTTTGAAGGAAAAAGTGACGACTATTTAGACGGAAGGGAATATGGTTTAGGAAGAGTTGGAAAACTGGATACACCTATGAAAATGGGTTCATTTATTGAATTTATCAAAGAAAAACTGAGAATAGATAGGGTGAGGCTTGTAGGGAATTCCAATGATACTATCAATAAGGTGGCAGTTGTAACTGGTTCGGGTGCGGAATTTTTTAAAATGGCAAAAAAATAGAAAGTTTGCCTCCTGGTGGGATACCTGCATAGAGCTGTAAATTTATGGACAACATTGTTTGC
>JBDHVM010000155.1:0-4143 GCA_039809725.1 Peptostreptococcus sp. | reverse complement strand
TACTTTTCTCACCCAAGGTTGAAGGTGAACTAGTAAATTCTGTAGGTGCTGGGGATTCGATGCTTGCAGGGTTTGTAGGTAAATTAAAAGAAGGATATACTAGTGAAAATAGCTTTAGATATGCTGTTGCATCAGGAACAGCTACTGCATACTGTGAGGATATAGGACAAAAAAATGATATAGAGGAATTATTAAAAAAAGTGGAGATAATTAGATTGTAAAGAATTATTAAAGTATAGAAGAACTATATTATTGGCTTAAATTGATAATGAAATATAGAGTGAAAAAAGTATTGGGAGGAATTATGAAAATTACAGATTTACTTAAAAAAGAAATTATGATAATGGATCTTGAATCCACTACGAAGCTTGGTGTCATTGATGAAATGATTGCAAGGTTAGATGAAAAAGGAATGATAAATAGTGTAGAATCTTTTAGAAAAGAAATACTAAATAGAGAAGAGTCTTCATCAACTGGACTAGGCGAAGGTATTGCTATGCCACATGCGAAAACATCAGCAGTCAATACCCCATGTGTCTTATTTGCAAAAAGTAAAGACGGTGTAGACTTTGATTCTCTTGATGGAGAACCAACATATTTGTTTTTTATGATAGCAGCAGCAGAAGGCGCAAACAATACGCATATTGAAACATTAGCAAGTCTTTCTAGACTATTACTTAAGCCGAACTTTATAGATAATTTGAAAAAAACTAAAAATCCTGAGGAAGTAATTTCTTTGGTAGAGGCAGAAAATGAAGACGCCAAAGAAACGAATAGAAAAGATGACAGTATCCAGGACACAGTAGGAAAAGAAAAACCATTAATAGTTGCAGTGACTGCTTGTCCGACGGGAATAGCCCACACATATATGGCAGAAGACGCTCTAAAAAATATGGCAGAAAAAATGAATGTAAGAGTTAGGGTGGAAACAAATGGTAGTGATGGTGCTAAAAATGAGTTGTCTAAAGAAGAAATAAAAGAGGCAGTTGGAGGATTGATATCTGCAGACAAAAATGTTGAAATGGACAGATTTGAAGAAAAAAGATTGATAAAAACTCCAGTAAGGGAGGCAATTAGAAATCCTAGAAAGCTTATTGAAAGAACTCTAAATAAAGAAGGTAGTATACATAAAGCTGAAAATTCAGTAAAAGCTGAAGAATCAGTGGAAAGGACTTCTTTGGGTAACAAGATATACAAAGACGTAATGAATGGTGTATCTCATATGCTTCCTTTTGTAGTAGGTGGAGGTATTTTGATTGCAGTATCATTTATGGCTGAGAGGACATTTGGTTCAAATAGTGAGATATTTAAGTTTCTAATGGATATAGGTGGTAAAGGAGCTTTTTCACTTCTTATTCCAATACTAGCTGGTTATATTGCAATGAGTATAGCAGATAGACCGGGTCTTATGCCTGGAATGGTCGGTGGGCTGATGGCAGTTCAAACGGGTTCAGGTTTTTTAGGAGGACTAGCAGCTGGATTTATTGCTGGATACGTAGTAAATTTACTAAAAAAAGCAACTTCTAAAATACCAAGATCGTTAGAAGGAATAAAACCTATGATAATTTTTCCAGTATTTGGACTTTTGATTACAGGGATAATAATGTATTTTGGAGTTAATCCAATTTTCTCTGGAATAAATGCTTCAATGAATAAAGCTCTTGCACATTTGGGGACAGGAAATGCAGTACTACTTGGAGTTATTCTAGGATCTATGATGGCATTTGATATGGGTGGTCCAGTGAATAAGGCTGCATATACATTTGCAATAGGAGTATTCACTTCAACTCAAATGGGGAACTTTATGGCTGCTGTTATGGCTGGTGGGATGGTTCCACCACTTGCAATTGCACTGGCTACTGTTGTGTTTAGAAGGAAGTTCGACACAAAAGAGATTCAAGCAGGAATGACAAATTGGTTATTGGGATTGACATTTATAACAGAAGGTGCGATACCTTTTGCTGCAGCAGATCCAGTAAGGGTAATTGTAAGTTCAGTAATAGGAGCAGGTTTGGCAGGAGGATTAACACAGTTTTGGGGTGTAAATGTGCCTGCACCTCATGGAGGAATTTTAGTCGCTTTTGTAATGCAGCCTCATCATGTAATATATTTCCTTCTTTCGATTATTATTGGTACTATTGTATCTGGATTTATTTACGGAATTTGGAGAAGAACAATATAAATATATCAACGATAAAACTTTATAAAGAATAAATAAAACGTGGATAAACTTTATCCACGTTTTATGATTTTATATTTTCTACAGCATTTTATTAAGTTCAGAGATGGTTTCATCTTTATGAAAGCTATATTGTAGAGGTGTTACCGTTACAAAACCTCTTTTTAAATAATCTCTATCAGTGTCAGTCTTTGGCTCAACTCTTATTCTTCCATTTGTGATTGCATAATCATATTTTCCATTGTTTTTTATTACATAACTATCATAGATATGATTTCCAATTTCACATATTTTTATTCCTTCAATATTTTCCTCAGAAAGATTTGGTACATTTACATTTAAAATTAATTTTCTATCTATTATAAAGTCTTTAAATTGGTTGAAGACTTTGATGGCAAACGTATTTGCTACGGTAAAGTTTGCTCTACTTTGAACAACATCTGTAGATACTGCAATTGCAGGCAGTCCATGTATATTAGCTTCTGCACAAGCAGCGACAGTGCCTGAATATGTAATATCTGTTCCTGCGTTATATCCAAAGTTGCACCCTGAAAAAACGAAGTCAATATTCTTATCTTTTAATAGGCAAGTAAGTGCCACCCTTACACAATCGGCTGGTGAACCTTCTAGGGAATATGCTTCACCACTAAGATTTTTTATATTTGATTTTCTTATTAAAAGCTCTTTGTTTATATTCAAGCTTCTAGATTTAGCGGATTGCTCATAATATGGAGCTACTACATATACCTCGTGGTTTTCTGACAACATCTGTGCCAAGATTCTAAGTCCTGGTGAAAGTATTCCATCATCGTTAGTTACAAGTATTCTCAAAATATTACCCTCCTATTTTCTTTTTCAACTTAATTATAGTATAAAAGAGAATAATATGGTAGTTAAGATTAGTTTATATTTGTAAAATCTAATGAACAATCCGTTATTTCTAGTAAAAAGAAAGTGGGTTTTATTTATAAAAGTAAGATATAATATGTAGATTTTAGAAAAAAGTAAAATAAGTTGGTTAATTTGTATAGAATACTTAAAACAAGAATTGTTTTGTGATATAATTTCATATGTATGTAAATAAAATATAATGTACAATTGTATAAAAATAATAAAATATTGGAATCATAATAGATGAGGTTCTGAGTATAGGAGGAACTATGAAGTGGATAAGTGATAAAGTAGACGCTAAAAGTATGTTGGTTGCATCGATAGGTTTAACAGGTTTTTCAGTATTAATCAAATCTATAATAGAAGTAGTCAGATATTTGATTAGATGGAATTTTAATAGCTGGATAATTGATATTACAAGAGGGGATATTCTTACGCTGGCTTCAATAATTATTGGTGTTTTGCTGATATTCTATAAAATGTATGTGACGCCAGAGAGTAAAAATCAGGCTGAAGAAAATAGAAAGCAATTGTTTTATAAGATGGTGATGCTTTTGATGTTATTAGCTAGTATGCTTTCATATTCAAAAAAAGTTTTTTTAGTGGTACTTTTCTCAATGAGTGCTTTGAATATGTTTTTACTTGGGTTAATAATAATAATGTTTTACTATAGGTTAAAGAAAAAACTTTAGAATAAAAAAATACAAAAACGAATTATCAAAAGATCAATAATAAGAACAATTATAAAGAACAATAATAAAGATCAATAATAAAGATCAATAATAAAGATCAATAATAAAGATCAATAATAAGCAATATTAGAGTTATTGTAAAATTTAGATAATAAATGAGAAGTGGGAAAGGAAAATATGAAAAAAATTCTATTAGTTGCAACTGGGGGTACGATAGCGTCAAAACCTACTGAGGTGGGGTTGGTGCCGAGTATCACGAGTGAGGAAATTTTGGAGTTTGTACCACAGATTGGCGAAATATGTGAGGTCTCAACTTGTCAGCTTATGAATATCGACAGTAGCAATATGGATCCAAAAGCTTGGCTGAAGATATCAAGTTGT
>JBDHVM010000154.1:0-4162 GCA_039809725.1 Peptostreptococcus sp. | reverse complement strand
CATAAATTGTATAGCTATTAATCTTTAATTTTAATGGTGATAAATTTTTAAAAATTTATACATTTATTTCCGCTGTTTCAATACTTTCTTCACCTTTAAGTGCTGGCTTCACAACGTATTCCAAGAACTCATCAACTTGCATAGAAGCACATCCTGTATAAAGCTTTGGCTTCAATACCTCAAGTATTTCTTCTTTTGTAATTCCAAAATCTTTATCCTGAGCAATCCTATCTACAAGATCATTTTCTTTTCCCTCTACTTTTACCATTCGTGCGGCTTCAAGCGAATGAACTCTAATCTTTTCGTGTAGTTCCTGTCTATTTCCACCTTTTTTCACAGCATCCATCATTATGTTCTCTGTTGCCATAAATGGAAGTTCCTTCATCAGTCTCTGCTCAATAACCTTTGGATATACAACAAGTCCGTCACTTACATTTGAACAAAGATTTAGTACAGCATCGATCGCTAAAAAAGCCTCAGGTACCGCTATTCTCTTATTTGCAGAGTCGTCTAATGTTCTTTCAAACCATTGTCCCGCAACAGTCATCGCTGGGTTTATCATATCTGCTATTACATATCTTGATAGCGAAGCAATTCTCTCACTTCTCATTGGATTTCTCTTATATGCCATTGCTGACGAACCTATTTGATTCTTTTCAAACGGTTCTTCAATTTCTTTTAAATTTTGCAGTAGTCTTATATCGTTTGAAAACTTTGTTGCTGACTGAGCTATTCCTGCCAAGATATTTATTACTTGACTATCAATTTTTCTTGAATAAGTCTGTCCTGTAACTGCAAAAACATCATCATATCCCATTTTCTTTGAAACCCTTAGATCTAACTCTCTAACCTTTTTGTAATCTCCGTCAAAAAGTTCCAAAAATGATGCCTGAGTTCCAGTAGTTCCCTTTGCTCCTCTTAGCCTTTTTCTCTGTAAGAAATCCTCAAGTGCCTCTAAATCCAACAAAAAGTCCTGAATCCATAGAGTAGCTCTTTTTCCTACTGTAGTAGGTTGTGCAGGCTGAAAGTGAGTAAACCCAAGAGTAGGTAGAGATTTGTACTCATCAGCAAATTTTGACAATGTTGCAATTACATTTACCAATCTCTTTTTTACTAATTCAAGTGCATTATACATTATTATTAAATCAGTATTGTCACCCACAAAACAAGATGTTGCTCCTAAGTGTATTATTCCAGCAGCCTTTGGGCACTGAACACCATATGCGTATACATGGCTCATAACATCATGTCTTACTTCTTTTTCTCTTGCTTTTGCAATATCGTAGTTGATATCATCTTGATATTTTTTTAGTTCATCTATCTGCTCTTGATTTATATCAAGTCCAAGTTCCATTTCTGTTTCAGCTAAAGCTATCCACAATTTTCTCCATGTTTTAAATTTCATATCAGGCGAAAATAAAGCCTGCATCTCTGCACTTGCATATCTAGATGTCAATGGAGACTCATATGTATTATTCATCAAAATTCCTCCTAAAAATCCAACTTTAATGCCTATTTCTATGGCATTACAATATATTGTTCTCTTTCTGGTCCAACCGAAACATATTTTATCTTACAATCTACAACCTCTTCTATGTATTTTATGTAGTCAACAGCTTCTTTTGGTAGATCTTCAAGCTTTCTACAACCTGAAACATCCTTCATCCAACCTTTTCTATATTCATACACTGGCTTTGCCTTAAAAAGTTTTTCTCCTATTGGAAATTCTTCTAACGCCTCACCTTCAAATGTATATCCTACACACACTGGAATTTGTTCTAAATACGATAAAACATCTAACTTTGTAAGAGCTATCTCATCTGACCCTTGAGCTCTTACACCATATCTTGATGCTAGTACGTCAAACCCGCCTACTCTTCTCGGCCTTCCAGTTGCAGCTCCATACTCATTCCCTGCCTTACGAAGTTCTTCTGCTTCGTCACCAAACATTTCTGCAGTAAAAGGACCTTCTCCAACACAAGTTGAATATGCTTTCATAATACCTATTGAATTTGTAAGTCTTAAATTCGGTACTCCTGCACCAATTGGAGCATATGGTGCAATTGTAGAAGACGATGAAGTAAATGGATATATACCAAAGTCAATATCTCTCAAAGCTCCCAACTGAGCTTCAAACATAATCTTTTTACCTTCTTTATTTGCATTATTCAAATATACACCAGTATCACATACAAACTCTTTTACTATATCTCCGTATTCTTTTAAATACGCCCACATATCTTCAAATTTGATTGGATCTTTTCCATAGCCTTTTTCTATCATAAGATTTTTCCACTCGATTATTCCCTTTAATCTGTTTTTCAAATCCTCTTCACTATCTAAAAGTTCACCTAGTCTAAGGCCTTTTTTCATGTATTTATCACCGTACACTGGACCTATACCTCTTTTAGTTGATCCAAATTTCGCATCGGCTAGTCTTTCTTCTTCTAAACAATCCTGTTCAACGTGATAAGGCATTACTATTATAGCTCTGTCACTTAACTTAAGATTGTTTGGAGTTATTTCAATTCCAGCTTCTCTTAACTTATTCATCTCAGCAACTAAGTGCTTTATATCTACCACAACGCCGTTACCTATTATGTTTATAACATCAGAACGCAAAATACCTGAAGGTAAAAGATTTAAAATAAATTTACCTCTTTCATTCATTACAGTATGACCTGCATTATTTCCACCTTGGTATCTTACAACAATGTCGTAATCTTCTGATAGCAAGTCTACCATTCTTCCTTTTCCTTCGTCTCCCCAATTAACTCCAGTAATCGCTGTTAACATAAATATCTTCCTTTCCTTTATCTATATATATTTTTAGAATTTACACCTTTATTCTCCACCCAAAAAAATAGCGTTCTCTTGGATATGAAATTTTTGATTGCAACAAACAAAATTTTTCCAAAAAGAACACTGCCTATTACTTATAAAGTATACCACGACAGTGTTCTTTAGTAAAGGTATGTTTACAAATATACATTAACCATTTCTATCTTATAGAAAAATACTTTAACATACCTTGTCATTTTCCTTGTCATTTTATTAGAAGTATATATCTATTCTTTAAATTTTCATTCTTAGAATCTCCTTTTAAATATTCCTGGGCTAAACAAAAGTAGTATCGGGAATATCTCAAGTCTACCTATAAGCATATCCATTGTAAGAACAAATTTTGAAAACACAGTAAATGTAGAAAAATTTCCTGTAGGTCCAACTATCTCACCCAAACCTGGCCCAACATTGTTTATACAAGTTATTACAGCTGTCAAACTAGTCTCAAAATCAAATTCATTCATGGATATTAATAAAAATGAAGCAGCTATTATTGTTGCGTAAATAATTATATATGCTGAAATATTCCTTATCAAAGACTCCTCTATTAGCTTATCATCTATTTTTACATTTATTACCGTTTTAGGATGTATCAATCTCTTTATTTCTCGCTTTACATTTTTCATAGTAATCAAAAATCTAGATACTTTGATACCTCCTCCTGTAGAACCCGCACATGCACCTATTATCATAAGTGTTAGTAAAATTGCTTTTGAGAAGTTTGGCCAAATATTAAAATCTGCACTCATAAATCCAGTAGTTGTGATTATTGAGGCTACATGAAATGAAGCAAGCCTTATTGCCTCAGACATTGTATTGTACATACCTCTAATATCAAATGATATAAGAAGTATTGAAACCACAATTATTCCTAGATATATTCTAAGCTCTTCACTTTTAAAGATTCTATCAAATTTTTTAAGTAGTGCTAAGTAAAATAAATTAAAATTTATTCCAAATAATATCATAAAAATTGTGATTACCCACTCTATATATGCACTGTTATAAAATCCTATACTTTTATTTTTTATAGAGAAACCTCCTGTACCTGCCGTTGAAAATGCGTGGACAAGACTATCAAAAAAATTCATACCGCCAAACATCAAAAGCCCCACTTCTAAAAGAGTTAACGCTACATAAATAAAGTATAATATTTTTGCCGTCTGCTTTGTCTTTGGCACTAACTTGTCCATTGTAGGACCTGGTACTTCCGCCTTCATGATGTTGATTGACCTACTCTCTGCGATAGGTATTATAGCCAAAACAAATACAAGTACACCCATTCCACCGATCCAGTGCGTAAACGAACGCCAGAAAA
>JBDHVM010000153.1:0-4170 GCA_039809725.1 Peptostreptococcus sp. | reverse complement strand
TGTTCTGTGTTTGTCGACGTATTTGCAGGTGTACAACCAATTACACTCGCCGTAGTTAAGGCTAAAATCATTGCCGCAACTAAAACTCTTATTTTATTGTTTTTCATAATCATATCCTCCTAATTGATAATATACTACACAAAAAGTGAAAAAAATCGTAACTATAATTCACTAATTATGCTTTATATTATATCATATAGTTAATATGAATAAATACGGTATATTAGTTTGTTTTTAAATAAACGGTAAATACTAATAGTTTTTCTTTATTAAACTTTGTTGCTCTTTGATATTACATTATTTATTAAAAAATGTGAACGGTTGCAAATGGCGAAATGCGCCAATTGTTAAAGAAAAAACTTAATATAATAAGGTATGAATATAATCGATATTGTGGTATTATATACGTGTAAGAAAAATTCATATTTTAGAAATGGAGGAAAAATATGAATATAAAAGTTGATGCAAAAGGGTTGGCTTGTCCACTACCCGTAATTAAAACAAAAAAAGCTCTAGAGGGTATATCTGAGGGTGTTGTCGAGGTAATAGTTGACGGTGATGTTCCAAAGGAAAATATACTCAAATTTGCTAAGTCAATTAATTGCAGTGCTGTTGTGACTAAAGATACTTTTGAAGAAAAGGTTATTGTTGTAACTAAAGGCTCTGATGTGAGTATAGATATATCTGATGATAGCATTAGTTGTGATGTTTCGTCTTTCAATAATGAAGTTGTGACAATAATGAGTGACAAGATGGGAAGTGGAATAGATGAACTTGGTGAGGTACTTATTAAGGGATTTCTGTTCACGTTAACTGAATCAGATCCACTGCCAAAGACTGTTATATTTATCAATGGTGGAGTAAATCTAACAACGATAAATGAAAGTACTGTAGAACATATTAAAAATTTAGAAAATGCAGGTGTAGAGATATTATCTTGTGGAACTTGTTTAGATTATTATGGTATTAAGGATCAATTGAAGGTGGGTTCAATTTCTAATATGTACTCTATAGTTGAAACTATGAAGTCTGCATCAAAGGTAATAACAATAGGTTAATGAATAATTTTTATTTGATAGCTTTTAACTCAACCCATCATGCTATCAGGACTGAAAAACTACTTAAAAATTTAGAAATTAAGACTATGACCCTTCCAACTCCTAGAGAGATTGCAGCCAGCTGTGGTTTGTCAATTAAGTTTGATATTGAAGATTTTGAAAAAATAAAAAAAACAATGCATGAAAATTCTCTTGAAAGAAAAGGAATCTACCATCTAATAAAGGATGAACAGGGCAAAAGAGAAGCTATAAAAATAGAAGATTAGGGAGATCAATTATGCCACTAGAAATAAAGGTTGGCAATGTTGTTGAACTGAAGAAACAGCATGCCTGTGGTTGCAAAGAATTTACGGTGACTAGAACAGGTGCAGATGTAAAGTTTAAATGTAATAACTGTTCTAGAGTGATTATGCTAGATAGAGAAACCGCAGAAAAGAGAATAAAGAAAATAAAGTGTTTAAACGAGGCTTTAGATAAACTCGACACCTAAAATTAAAAATTGTACCCGTAAGATATGCTAGTCAGGGGTACATCTTCAATTAGTTACTATCGTAATTAATTTAAAAATAGAATTGCATCCAGTTGATTTATATTTTTATAGATTATTTAAGAGATATTTAGAGGTATAAATTGGGATACACTTCACTTTTTAAATTAAAATATATTTAAAGTGTTTTTTTATTAATGGAGGTGCTTTTTAAAATGGCAATAAAATTTGCAGAAAGAACTAACAACATGGAAGGTTCAGCTATACGTGAGTTACTTAAATTAACTCAGAGACCTGATGTAATATCATTTGCAGGAGGAATGCCTGCTCCTGAACTTTTCCCAGTAAAAGAAATGATCGATGTAGCAACAAAGGTATTAGAAGAACAAGGTAGAACTGCTATGCAGTACTCTACAACTGAAGGATATGCTCCTTTAAGAACTCATATCGCAAACAGAATGAATGACAAGCTAAATACTAAGGTAGTAGCTGATGATATTCTTATTACAAATGGATCTCAGCAGTGTCTTGACTTTATAGGAAAAGCTTTCATCGACAAGGGTGATGTAGTTTTATGTGAAAGCCCATCTTACTTAGGTGCTATCAATGCTTTTAATGCTTATCAGCCAAGATTTATCGACGTACCAACTGATGAAAATGGTATGATAATGGAAGAACTTGAAAAAATACTTGAAACAACTGAAAATGTAAAGTTTATCTATGTTATTCCTGATTTCCAGAACCCAAGTGGAAGAACTTGGCCTCTTGAAAGAAGAGAAAAATTCATGGAAATAATAAACAAATATGAAATACCAGTAGCAGAAGATAATCCATACGGTGAATTAAGATTTGAAGGTGAATACCTTCCATCGCTAAAATCTATGGATTCAAAGGGATTAGTTATGTTCCTTGGAACACTTTCTAAGATTCTTTGCCCAGGATATAGATTAGGTTGGGTTGCAGCAGCTCCAGAAATACTTGCTAAATTCAATGTAATTAAGCAGGCTGCTGACTTACAGGCATCTACAATCTCTCAGATGGAAATGTCTAAATTCTTTGATTTATATTCAGTAGATGATCACGTTGCAAAATTAAGAGAAGTATATGGACATAGAAGAACAGTTATGCTTGACGCTATGAAGAAGTACTTCCCAGAAGGTGTTACTTATACTTATCCTAATGGTGGATTATTTACATGGGTAATTCTTCCAGAAGGTATAGATGCTGCAGTTCTTCAGAAGGAAAAAGCTCTACCACTTAACGTAGCTTTCGTTCCTGGTGAACCATTCTTCCCTAATGGTGGAAATGCAAACACATTCAGAATGAACTATTCTTGTATGCCTGATGAAAAAATAGAAGAAGGTATAAGATTGTTAGGAAAGGCAATAGAAGAAGCTATTGCTGAGTTATAAGCCTATAGAGCTTATTAAAGACAGCTTAAACTAGATAAAAAAAAGACTGCGACTTCACTACATTTATAGTGGAGTCGTGTTTTTTAAAACCTAGTTGTTTTAAATATGTTATTACTCGGCGAAGAGCAGGCCTCGTTGAAACGTATATGTAGATTTTTAGCTAAAGCAAAAAAATCCTTAATTATTAGGAGGTGAAATGCTATGAAATACGATGAGCAAATTTATAGACCACCGAAGGAGTACAAATCTCTTCTTCTTCAGGTAACTAGTGGTTGTACACACAACAAATGTACTTTTTGTGGTATGTATAGATATACAAACTTTAAGATGGAGTCATTGGAACAGATAGAGTCAGATGTAATAGAAGCAAGTCAAGATCACTACTACAAACACTCTAAGAGGGTTTTTTTACTAAATGGAAATCCATTTACATTAAATGCAGATAGACTAATCAAGATTGCAAACATTATACATAAGCACCTCAAAAATGTCGAGGTAATTTCATGTTACGCCTCTATTAAAGATATAGAAAGAAAAAGTGATGAGGACTTGAGACTAATAAAAGAAGCGGGAATAAGTGATCTTTATATAGGTGTTGAAAGTGGTAATCAAGAGGCTCTTACATTTATTAACAAGGGAAACACAGTTGATGAGGCAATAAGAGAGATGAAGAGGTTAGATAAATATGGATATTTTTATTATTCTATGATTTTGACAGGTCTAATGGGAAGAGGAATAGATAAAGCTGTTGAAAATGGTAAAAAAACAGGACTTATGCTCAGCCAAGTCAATAGCAGGGGTATATTTCCTATGTCGGTTACCCTTGTACCAGGTACAGAGCTGTGGGAAATGTACAAAAATGGTGAGTATCAAGAGGCGACTGAATATGATAGATTGATAGAATTAAGGGAAATCATTGAGAATTTAAACCCTGAAAAAACTGCTCTTATTTCATCTGCACACAATTCAAATACAATGTATATAAAGGGAATTGTTCCTACCGATAGTAAAAGACTAATAAAGGAAATAGATGAGATATTGATGGAGAGTTCACCAGAAGAAATACAAGGTTGGATAGATAGAAGAAAAATACGGTTGTAGTGAAACTTACTCTATAACTCGGCGAAGAACGTGCCTCGTTGAAACGCTTATGTCGAATTTTTAGCTAGAGCTAAAAATTCCTTGAGATTTGTCTTGTTATAACTCGGCGAAG
>JBDHVM010000152.1:0-4172 GCA_039809725.1 Peptostreptococcus sp. | reverse complement strand
TTGAATTTAGGGTATAATATTATCATAAGAATATATATAAGGGGGAAAGTGTATGAATGATCCTACATTAAATATAGGTAATATGCTTAGGAAAATTAGAAAAGAGAAGGGATTAACTCTTGAGCAAACTGCAAATATTACGAGTGTTAGCAAGGCCATGCTTGGACAGATTGAAAGAGGAGAGTCAGTTCCGTCAATTTCTATTCTATGGAAAATATCTACTGGAATGAAGATTTCGCTTTCAGAGCTTTTAGAAGACGAAGATGAAGAATTGGAAGTTGTAAATATAGATGATACAAAGCCAATAAATGAATCTGACAATACAATGCAGCTTTATGATGTGTTCTCATTTGATTCAAAATCTGGTTTCGAATGTTTTTATATAAAATTGAAAGCTGGAGGGCATAAGGTATCAGAACCTCATAGATATCAAAGTATGGAGCATATAATAGTTACAAATGGAACGTTGAAATTAAAAATAGATGAACAGGAATTTATTTTAAAAGCACCTTCTGCAATCAAATTTAAAGGCGATGTAGAACATGAATATATTAATGAATCAGATGAAGATGTAATTTTTCAAAATATAATAAAATATCAATAATTAAATTAATATCAAACTCAAAATCAAATTATGCCAATGGTAATATTAAAACGATTAGGAATAATATCCCTTAGTATCTACATATAATAAAAATAAAAATGTTATATTAGATAAAAAGTATGTTATCACATA
Organism: Peptostreptococcus sp.; assembly: GCA_039809725.1. GTDB lineage: Bacteria > Bacillota > Clostridia > Peptostreptococcales > Peptostreptococcaceae > Peptostreptococcus. The sequence continues at coordinate 3,436 of JBDHVM010000152.1, read as the reverse complement.
ATGATATGTGCTATAATACATACAAAGGGATATAGAATGGTTTTCAAAAAATGAAAATTACGGTTAATAATCAGGGCGTTTTAATAGAATAAACAAAAAAGTATTTTACTATTGGAGGTAATAATATGACTACAGAGAGAATAGAAAAGGCTAGATTAAATTATGTAAACTCAAAACCTTCCATTTCATATGAAAGAGCTAGAATATGGACTGAGTCTCACGTTAGAACTGAGGGGAAATCGGTTCCTATAAGGAGAGCACAGGCATTTAAAGATACTTGCAAGGAATTGTTGGTGACAATTTTTGAAGGAGAGTTAATTGTTGGTGCGACTGGCGAATTTAGAAAGTGTGGTATTTTAACACCTGAGTTTTCGTGGACTTGGGTCGATAGGGAAATGGACAATTTCGATAAAAGAGTTCAGGATCCATATATGATGACAGACGAGCAAAGGTCATATGTTAGAGAAAATATATTTCCATATTGGAAAGGGAAATCTTTAGAAGAAGCGTTTCTATCACAAATACCTGAAGAGACAGCAAGGATAGCAGTTGATACAGGAATAGTTGATAATGATTCAAAGTGGAGGCAAGCCGTTGGAGAAATTACTCCAGACTATCAAGATGTGCTTTTCAAAAAAGGTTTTGGTGGAATAATAAAAGAGGTAAAAGAAAAACTATCAAAGCTTTCTAAAGCAAAGACAGAAGACTTAAAGAAGATTGATTTTTATGAATCAATTCTCTTGACTTCAGAGGGTATCATAATACTTGCAAATAGGTATGCAGACAAGGCCGAAGAATTTGCAAAGACAGAAAAGGATAACAAGAGGAAGGAAGAACTATTAAATATAGCAAATATATGTAGAAAAGTTCCAGAAAACCCTCCGACAACTTTCCATGAAGCAATTCAGTTTATTTGGTTTGTTCAAGTTGGAGCTATACTATCAGAAAATCCTCTAGCATTAAATCCTGGAAGATTTGATCAGTATATGTATCCTTATTATAGACATGATATTGATAATAATATTGCAACAAAAGAAGAAATTCAAGAGTTGATAGAAGCTTACTGGATAAAATTATCTGAGTGGGTATGGACGATATCGGCAAATACTGCAGACTTTTTTGCTGGATACAATCAGTTCCAGAATTTAACTGTAGGAGGAAAAACAAGAGAAGGTAAAGATGCAACAAATGACCTTTCACTAATGTGTTTAAAAGCTACAGAAGAAATAAAGACACATCAACCTGGACTTAGTGTAAGGGTTCATCAAGATTGCCCTCAAGAATTTTTGGGAGCTGTTACTCACCTTGTTAGCAAGGGAACAGGATTCCCAGCTATTCACAATGATAGTGCAGGATATCAAATGCTTTTGAATGCGGGATATGAACCTGAAGATGCAAGAGATTGGAATAACTGTGGATGCGTTGTTCCACATTTTAGAAAAACAGGAGAATGGACATCTGCTGCAAATATAAACTTCACTGCTGCACTTGAATTTGCACTTAATAACGGTGTAAATAGAGTTAGCAATATCAAAATGGGATTAGATGAAAAGGATCCAAAGACATTTGAATCATATGAAGAAGTAGAGGCAGCTTTTTATAGACAGTTTGATAATGTAATTAAACAAGCTGTAATCGCAACTTTATTGGCGCAAAAACTACATAAAGAGATGGTTCCTAGACCATTTTTATCTTCTTGCATAGAAAATTGTATAGAAGAGGGAGTAGATTTGGTAGATTGCGGTGCAAAATATAATGTAGGACCTGTTTTAACGGGTATTGGGCTTGCAGTAACATCAAACTCACTAGCTGTAATTAAAAAATTGGTATTTGAAGATAAAGTTACAACTATGAGTGAATTAATCAGTGCATTGGAAGCAAACTGGGAAGGTTATGAAGAGTTAAGACAAAAGGCACTTTTAGTACCTAAATATGGTAATAACGATGATTATGTTGATGATATTGCAATAAAAATAGCAAATCACTACTATAATGAAGGTCACTCATATGACGATTACAATGGAAATAAATTTATAACAGCGTTTATGGGAATATCAAATTACCTTCCAACAGGAAAGGTGGTAGGAGCAACTCCATGCGGTAGAAAGTCAAAAGAACCACTATCAGAAGGGGTATCACCTTTTGCGGGTTCTGATGTTTCAACTCCGCTTGACGCAATGAAATCAGCAGCAAAATTAAATCAAGATATACATTCTGGTGGTACACTATTAAACTTAAGATTAAATCAAGATCTTGTAAGTACAAAGAGAGGTCAGAGTAATTTAGGATCAATGATTCAATCATTCTTTGCACTTGGAGCTTTCCATGTACAGTTTAATACAGTATCGACTGAATTATTAAGAAAAGCACAGAAAAATCCTCAAGACTATAAGGATTTATTGGTTAGAGTTGCAGGTTATAGCACACAGTTTGTAAATCTATCCGAATCTATGCAAGAAGCGATAATTGCTAGAAATGCACATGAATCGTTCTAAAAATAAAGGATATTTTATGGAAACTCAAGGGTTTTCAGTAAATGACGGGGAGGGCATCCATACTAATGTTTTTTTAGCAGGGTGCCCTCTGCGTTGTAAATGGTGTGCAAATCCTGAAAGTTATTGTGAGTTTAACAGAATATCATATGATGAAAAAAAGTGTGTAAAATGTGGCAAATGTGTTCAAGTGTGTCCGTTAAACGTTGGAATTGACTTAAATAGTAGAGAACAAAGGCAAAAATGTAGTGGTTGTGGTAAGTGTATAGAAGTCTGTCCGAGTGGTGCAAGGAGAAAGTTGGTAAATCTTGTAGCAATAGATGACATAGCGAAAGAAGCATTAAAACATAGTATTTTTTATAGATTTTCAAGTGGAGGAGTAACATTCTCTGGAGGAGAACCATTTTTTCAAATAGAAGTTTTAAGAGAACTGGCAAAAAAACTATATGATGCGGGAATCGACCTTACTATAGAAACATCGGGCTATTGGGACTTTGAATCAGCAGAAGATATATTGAAAATGATGTCTTTAATTTTTGTAGATTTAAAATGTTTTGATGATGAGTTGCATAAAAAATTCACAGGAGTATCAAATAAGCTCATACTAAAAAATATAGAAAAAATTTCTAAACTTGGTATTGATACGGTTATAAGGATTCCTGTAATAGAAGGTGTAAATGCAAGTGAAGAAAATATAAGAGCTACAGCGAGGTTTGTCTCAAAAACATTTAAAAATCCAAAAATAGAACTTTTGCCATATCACCGATTTGGAGAGGGAAAATATAAAGCGCTTTTTCTTGAAATACCATCGAGTGAGTTTTTTACTCCATCGAAAGATAAAATTGAGCTGTTGGAAAAAATATTAAAATCTGAGGGAGTAGAAGTAGTTAGTTATAAATGATAAAAAGTTTCGAGGAATTTTTTTAAAAATTGCGAATATTCAA
>JBDHVM010000151.1:0-4172 GCA_039809725.1 Peptostreptococcus sp. | reverse complement strand
TGTAAAAAAAACGTAAAAAAAAGAAAAAAATACTTGCAAATTTCTCATATAATTATATAATGGTACGAGTGATGAAAAAATACTACCGAAAAATCTAACTATAGAGGAGATTTATATATGAGTTCAAAAAAGAAGCTGAGTTTAAAAAAATATTTTGCAGAAGCAGAAGTAGATAGCAGAGAGATATTTGAAGCAAAGCAAAAAATAGCTATTGAAAAGTTTGGCGATATATTTGAAGATGAAGTTTTTTTTGCTTTAGAATTAGAGCTAAATAGTGAATTAGAGCAAGAATTAAATAGAGAATACAACAGAAGAGTTTTCTTCAATAGAAAATTAAACTAAAAAGTAAAGTCCATTTATGATAAAACAACGATCATAAATGGACTTTTTTAATATTTGTATTGTAATTCAATCTTATCTATTATTCTTTTCTATATTCATATCCATTATCAAAGTAGCGAGCTTGGCAGCTTTGTCAGGGTGCATACTTCCAAGTGGGAGTCTAAGTTCACCAGCGTTGTATCCAAGCATATTTAAAGCTGTTTTCACTGGAATAGGATCTGCTTCAAGCTTAAGGGCATTAATCAAAGGAAGAAATTCAAGTTGTAATCTTCTTGATTCAGCCACGTTATTTTCCATAAAACTGTCAAAAATTGAGCATACCTCTAATGGGCATATATTTGCAAAAACTGAAATAAAACTTTTTACCCCAAGTGACATTGCAGGAAGTAAAATAGAGTCATTAGCACAGATTACATGAAAATGGTCAGGTAAAACTGACATAAGTTCTGCGAATTGAACGATATTATCGGAAGACTCAACTATACCTACTATATTATTAATTTCTGAAATGTCTTTTGCCATTTCAGGAGATATATTGATACCTGAAATAGCAGGGTTATTGTCTATTATACAAGGAAGCCCACACGACATTGCAATCGATTTAAAATGATTTAATAAGCCTTTTTCATTGCCTATATTGTAGTATGGTGATGAAAGAATAAGTCCATCCACACCAGAGATTTTTGCTTTTATAGATAGTTCTACAGATCTTCTATTATCATTAAAACCTGTTTGAGCTATTACAGGTATTTTCCCATCAATTTTTTTTACTACAAACTCTACTACAGAAAGTATTTCGGAATCATTCATAGTCTGAAACTCTCCAGTAGTCCTTCCCAAAATAACAGCACTGATATTATCATGTATTTGGTTCTCTAATAGTGAATTTAGAGCTTCAAAGTCAATTTCATTTGTATCGGTAAAGGGTGTTACAATATTTAAGCCACAGCCTTTATATAACATTTTATCATCTCCTTATTTTATTATTTTCTTATGATATATCTTTTCATATAGAAAGAATATTGTCAATAGTAAATAATGTTTTATCTAATCAATAACGTGGATTTTTAAAAAATAAATAAAAAAAGTTATTTTTTCATACATAATTTACACAACTATGATATACTAGATTGGCAATTAGAACTGAAGTTCTTAATATGAAAAAAATTGGAGGAAGAAATGGATACATTAAAAGAGTTATACAAAATTGGATGTGGACCATCAAGCTCACATACAATGGGGCCACAGAGGGCGGCAAGAAGATTTAAAGGGAAAAATCCAGACGTAGATAGTTATAGATGTACACTTTACGGAAGTTTAGCAGCTACAGGAAAAGGTCATTTGACTGATTATATAGTAATAAAAGAATTTGAACCAAAATCAGTAGAAATCATTTGGAGAGCTGATATAAATCCTGAGTTTCATCCGAATGGAATGATGTTAGAGTCACTTGACAAAGATGGAAATGTTACAGATAGTTGGACAGTTTACTCTGTTGGTGGTGGTACACTAGCTGAAGAGGGAAAAAGAGGTCAAACTGACGGAAAAGTATACTATGAACACAACAAATTAGATGATATAATAAAATACTGCAAAGAAAATGACAAATCTTTAGTTGAATACGTTTTAGAAAGAGAAGATGAAGACTTTTTAGAATACCTTCAAGAAATTGCAGACGCAATGGAAGGTGCAATTGAAAAGGGAATTGAAAGTAGAGAGATAATACCAGGAAAATTGATGCTTAAGAGAAGGGCTTCTAGATTCTATAAAAGATACTTGGCAACTAATGACTATATGAGTTTAAATTACGCATATGCACTTGCAGCTTCAGAAGAAAACGCTTCGGGTGGAACGATAGTAACAGCGCCAACTTGTGGTGCAGCAGGAGTAATACCAGGCGTATTTTTCTCACTTAGAGATCATAATGGATACACAGATCAGCATGTACTTGAAGGTCTTATAGTTGCGGGTCTTATAGGAAATTTAATAAAGACAAACGCATCTATTTCAGGTGCAGAAGTTGGATGTCAGGGAGAAGTTGGTGCTGCCTGTTCAATGGCATCTGCGGGTACAGCATACCTATTTGGTGGAACACTTGATCAGATAGAATACGCTGCAGAAATAGGACTTGAACACCATTTAGGAATGACGTGTGATCCAGTTTATGGATATGTTCAGATACCATGTATAGAAAGAAATGCTATGGCTGCTGAAAGAGCAGTTGCTGCTGCAAAATATGCACTTAATACAGATGGTTGTCATACGATTTCTTTTGATCAGGTTACTGTTACGATGTTAGAAACAGGGATAGATCTAATGGATAAATATAGAGAAACTGCTAAGGGTGGATTAGCAAAATGGTTCGACTGTTAAATTGAAAAAATAATAATTATTATGCAAACAGAGATTGATATAAATATTAGGTGATAATAGGTTAAAAATGTTGTATAATAGAGAGGGTATATTTTAATAGATATACCTTCTTTTTTTTTGAAAATTAGAAGGTTCGATGGATTGAGAGGTAAATATGGAACAGTACGGAAGTTTTGCATATATTTATGACGAATTGATGGATGATGTTGATTATGATAATTGGGTTGGGCATATAGAAAAGATAATAGAAAAAAAGGGAGCGAAAGTAAAAAATATTTTAGAACTCGCTTGTGGTACGGGAAATATTACCATTCCACTTGCAAAAAAAGGGTATGATATAGCAGGCATTGATATATCTGAAGAAATGTTGGAGGTAGCACTTGGGAAATCAGAGGAAACAGGTGTTGGACTCGTGCTTTTACAGCAAGATATAACAGAATTAGATTTTGATTTGTACGATTTGGACTGCATATTGTGTGCCTGTGATGGATTTAATTATATTACATCTCAAAAAGATTTGGAAAAGGTATTTAAAAAATCATACGAACTTTTGAAAAAAGGTGGAATAATGATATTTGATATTAGTTCATACTATAAAATAAGCCATATATTAGGAAATAATTTTATGGGGGAAAGTAGAGAAGAAATATCATATATGTGGACAAACTATTACGATGAAGAATCAAAACTTATAGAGATGGAGCTTGATTTTTTTGTAAAGATAGAAGCAGAAGACGACTTAGAAGACAATCTTTATGAGAGGTATAAAGAAGTTCATAGACAGAGAGCTTATTCCCAAGAAGAAATAGAAAAAATGCTTGGAGAAGTGGGGTTTGGAAGCATAGAATCATTTGGTGACTTCTCATTTGAAAATCCAAGAGAAAATGCTGAGAGGATTTTTTTTGCAGCAATCAAATAAATAATAACAGAGTAAGAATTTAGTATAAATTGAAAATCAAAAAGAGTTTATTATATAAATGATGAAATTGTTAAATATATTGTGAAATACGAATAGAAAGAGGTATAAAATGAGAGATTATTGTATTAGAGTTTCTACAGAAAATAAAGAGGTAAGGGCATTTTTTGCTACGACAAGGAATACCGTTGAGACAGCAAGAAGGTTTCATAATACCTCAAAGGTAGCAACCGCTGCACTTGGTAGAACATTGACAGTTACGGCAATTATGGGACTTATGATGAAAAATTCTACTGATAAAATCACCTCAATTGTAAAAGGTGGTGGACCTATAGGGACTATTTTAGCAACTGCAGACACATTTGGTGAAGTGAAGGGATACGTTTCATATCCAGATGTAGAAGTTGAAAATTATGAAAATGGAAAATTAAATTTTGCAGGGGCAGTCGGAAATCAAGGGACAATAAAAGTAATTAAAGACTTGGGACTGAGGGAACGATACAATGGAGAATACGAAATAGTAAGAGGTGAAATAGCAGAA
>JBDHVM010000150.1:0-4187 GCA_039809725.1 Peptostreptococcus sp. | reverse complement strand
AAAAATTAATAATAGATGTATATATAAATGATATTTCAATAGATAGTATATCAAAAATACTAATCATGGACAAAAAATCTATTTATAACAAAATTTACTATATTAAGAGTAAACTGAAAATGAAAAGAGGTGCAGAAAATGAATAATAATATATACGAAAAACTCAATAATCTTGATAACCTTTCAAGTATAAATACCACTAATGAAAACTTAATTTCTATTACAGAAGAAGAAAAAAAACGTATAAAGTATTTTATTAAGAAAAATAGTAAAAATAAAAAGTCAAATAAATATATTGTCGCTTCTATAGTTGCTACTATTTTCATATGTTCAACTATATTTATTACAACAAACAAAGACATCAGTGCACAGATAGAAAATTCAATAAAAATGATATTCGGAATAAACAGCTCTGATAATTATATTTTTTCAGGATCTAATGGTTACAAAAAAATTGGAGATATTCCTAAGGTTGGCGATGTACTTGCTAAAAGTGGAGATATTTTTTTGGATAATAACAAAGTGTACACAACGATGTATATATCAGTACCATATAATAAAAAATATATCTATAATATAAATCCTATTATTACCATTACTGATGATACTAATAAAGATATCTCTTTTGGAACAACTTCGGTAGGAATAAAGAATATCGTTAATAAAGATGATAAAAATCAGGTATATTTAGTTTTCGCTGAGGCAGATGGAATAAGTAAAAAACTAACAGAAAATACGAAACTCACGCAAAATCTAAATGTTGCTATTAATACGATAAACAAAGAAGATGCCTTGAAAATCTTAAATAAAATCGCTTTAACAAATAACAAAGAAATAAAAGATGGATTATATTCAGCTTTTGATGATTTGACATCAAACAAAGACACTTTGAAAGTTTTCCATGCAAAAGCCTTTAAGATAAACGCACCTAAAAATAATTTAAATAAAGAGACCAAAATATCGGAAAAACCTAAAAGCTTTCTGTCAAATGGAATAAAATATACAGTTAATAATATTTCGTTGAATAAAATAGGGATGCAAGTAGATATGTCGGAGGATATAGCAAAAAAGAATTATGCATCCAATATGATTGATTTAGTTGTACAAGATGAAAAAGGAAATGAGATAATATTAAATCAAAACTCCGGTAGTGGAAATGATGAACATTTCTATAATACTGTTTATGATTATAAATTTGATTTAAATTCCGAAGAATTTAAAAAATTATACAACTCAAAATACATAAAAATCATATTTTATAAAAGTAAAATGAATTCTCATTTGAGTAAGCCTGATGCAGATGTAATAGAGTCAAACGGATTGAAAAAATTCATACAATTAATAAATGATAATAATTCACTTTACTTTCATGGTGAAAGTGAAGCAAAAACAGTAAATAAATCACTTGATAGATCAAATAAAATTGGAGAGATGATTGTAGATTTAAAGTAGTATTCTTCTGTTTAAGAACATAAATTAAATAGATCACTACTACTTGGAATACAAGCCACTTGACAAACGACTGAATTTTCGATAATATTTACTTATTCATCACGTTAAAGATTCATTAATGATCATTGCTATAAATCTAAGTATTCTTTATTTTAGCTGTGATTAGATTAAGAAATTTACTATTACTAAATGCTAATATATGTATTAGCATTTAGTTTTTATAAGGAGATAGGTATGAAATATAGTGACATAAGAAAATACGACGTCAATAACGGTCCAGGAGTAAGAACAACACTTTTTGTATCTGGGTGTACACACGTGTGTGAAGGATGTTTCAACGAAGACCTACAGGACTTCAACCATGGGAGTGAATGGACAATAGACACCGAAAATATGATTATTGAATATTTAAAAGATCCAGTCGTGGTTGGTTTTAATCTATTGGGTGGCGAGCCTCTACAACAAACTATGGATGAATGTCTATTAAATTTATTAAAGAGAATTAAAGAGGAAGTTCCTGATAAAGATATTTGGATGTGGACTGGGGATATATTTGAGAATATAAAGGAAAATCAAAAAAAATATGAACTGGTAAAATATATAGACGTATTGATAGATGGTCCTTTTCAACAAGACAAAAAAAATCTAAGTCTAAAGTATAGAGGATCAGAAAATCAAAGGGTAATTGACGTTCAAAAATCAATTTCAGAAAATATTACTGTATTGATTCCTTAATACTTTTACTAATTCATTCTATTATGATATAATGGTAGTGTTGGAATAATATTTATATACACAGATATTATTAAAACAAATATGATTATTTACAAAGCGAGGTATAGATAATGAAGGTAGAAGCAGCACAATCAGCATTAGATGTCTTAAAGGAAATAATTGAAGAACAAACTGATCAACCTACTTCAGTGAGAATGTATTTTGCAGGAGCAGCTTGTTCAGGACCTTCTTTTGGCTTAGCATTAGATGAAAAGAAAGACAGCGATTTATTATATTCTTTAGATGGAATCGATTTTATTATGGATTCTCAAGAGTATGAACAGTTTGGAGATATGCTAATCCAAGATTTAGGTGGAGGATTTAGAGTAATACCAGAGAAACTTAAGGATATGGAAAGTGGATGTGGAAGTTGCTCAGGATGCCACTAGGCAATAACATTAGGGAGCTGTCATTGACAGTTCCTTTTTTTATAACAAGATAAATTTCAAGTAATTTTTAGCTTTAGCTAAAAATCTACATAATCGTTTCAACGATGCGAGATTTGCTCACCGCCTGAGATCCAAAATCTACCCGCCACCTACACTTTGTTTAGAGGAGGGGGACATCTTCGCCGAGTTATATCAACCAAGTGACTACAAAAATGGGGGTAACAATGAGAGTAAGAAAGCAAAAGGGTACAGTAGAAAAACTTCTAGCATATGAAACACTTGTAATAAATGGAAAGCTAGAACAAAAAAAAAGTACAAATACATTAAAAGACCAGAACGAAACCAATCAAGATTTTTTCAGACTTGATAATCGGGTTGTTGTACAAGATAAAATATACAATAATATACTAAGCTATAGAGGTCATTGGAAAAAGCATTTTAATAATGACAATCCAATTCATTTAGAAATTGGCTCTGGAAGAGGGAAGTTTATCACAACATTAGCAAAAGAAAATCCAAGTATTAACTATATATCTATAGAAATGAAAGAGGATATTTTTATAAGTGCTGTGAAAAAAGCAGATTCAGAAGGATTAAATAATATATTCTTTATATGGGGAAGTGTCGAGTTATTGGATTATTACTTTGATGATTCTGAGCTAGATAGAATATATATTAATTTTTGTGACCCTTGGCCAAAAAAACGGTACGCAAAGAGAAGACTTACACATAGAGTCTTTCTTGAGTTATACAATAAAAAATTAGATGATGGAGAAATTTTTTTCAAAACTGACAACAGAGATTTATTTCAGTTTAGCTTAAATGAATTTTTAGATCAAAAATGGAATTTAAAAAATATTTCCCTTAATTTAGCACATGATACAGAAATTAAAAATATTACTACAGAATATGAAGACTATTTTACTAATCTTGGCATGCCAATATATAGACTAGAGGCGAGCAAATAACATACTTTTAGAAATAAATTGGAAAGGATATATATGGATAAATTACTGATACTAGATCAATTGAAAATTTCATTCTTTTACACATTACAAATACTTCTAATTTTATTCTTTTTCGGAGTATTATTTAGCTATATCGAAAAGAAAAATTCTGCATCAATTTATCGAGTATTTGGGATGAACGGTCTTATTTTTACAGGCTTTATAGGTACTATTGTTCATGAGTTTAGCCATATGGTATTTTGTACTATATTTAGACATGAAATAACTGAATTTGCGCTGTTTAGACCCTATAAAAGCCGTTATGATGGTATTATGGGCTATGTAAACCATAGTTGCAATAAAAATAGTATCTATCAAAGAGTCGGTAACTTTTTCATAGGTATAGCTCCAATTATTTTCGGTACAGGTCTACTAATACTATGTATGTGGATTTTAGTACCAAGCGCATTTGACGATGTATCAGCAGTATTTAGCAAAAATATGCAGTATATGTCACATATACACAGTATAAAAGAATCGATTAATATATATATATCGATTGTAGCTGCAATAATAATGAATATGAATCAATTTAAACAAACAAATGTAGTTGGATATATTTAAC
>JBDHVM010000149.1:0-4191 GCA_039809725.1 Peptostreptococcus sp. | reverse complement strand
TTGCAATTTATCTTGTTATAATAAAAGAGCTTATCAAACTCCCAATAACTCATAGGAAGTTCTTTCCGCGCATTTTTATAATCTATTAATTACCTATTAATTTTGATAGTATCCAAAATACTTTTTTATCGTTAAAATGTAGTATCTAAGTTACTTTATATATTGTAGTATCTAAATTATTTTTTTATCTTTGAACTATAAATCTTATCGACAAATACTGCTATTGCATTATCTCCTGAAACATTGGCTGCTGTACCAAAGCTATCCTGAGTAATGTATAGTGTAATCATTAACTGCTGTAATACCTGTGATGATATTCCAACCATTGGTAAAAATGGTAGTGCTGCCATAATAGCTCCACCTGGTGCTCCTGGTGCTGCAACCATTGCTATACCAAGCATAGCTATAAATCCAACTATCATTGATATACTATGAGGCATATTATTCATAAGTAAAACTGCAGTAGCACAAGAAGTTATTGTGATCATTGATCCAGCAAGATGGATTGTAGCGCAAAGAGGCACAACAAAATTACGTATATCTTCTGAAACACCATTATTCTCAGCACACTTTAAGTTTACTGGTATAGTAGCAGCAGAACTCTGCGTTCCAACCGCAGTCATATATCCTGGAACCTGATTTCTTATCAATGTTAAAGGATTTTTACCAGAGAAAGTACCTGCAACAGTAAATAATAATGAAACATAAACTATATGTAATATTATTACTATGATAAATACCTTCCAGAAAACTGAAAGAACACTAAATACTGATCCTGAATAACTCATATTTGCAAAGTTACCAGCAATATATAATGGTAACAATGGAATAATAATAGTATTCAATACTTTTACAATTATCTCACCAAAATCAGAAAAAGCTTCATACAATACTTCTCCCTGTCCTTTTCCTCTAAGCCAAGAAATACTAAGACCCATCATAAATGCAAATACAATCGCTGCAGTAACATCTAACATTGGTTTTAGAGGAATAGTAAAGAATGGCTTCAACCCTTCTCCAGCCTCAGAAATCTTCTTAACTAATTCTGGAGTAATAAAAGATGGGAAGAAAGTTGATGCTACTAAATATGCTAATGTACCTGCAACAATAGTTGAACAATACGCTGTAAGAGCTGTTATACCCAAAAGCTTCCCTGCCCCTTCTGTTAAATCCGCAATTCCCTTTACAACAAAGCCTATAATCATCAGTGGAATAACGAAATTTAAAAATCCACTAAATAAACTAGCAAAAGTCACTAAAACTCTCAATAATGATGACGGGATAAATTTTAATTGTCCAAGAATAATACCCAGAACAATTGCAATAACAAGTTTAGATACAAGACCTAACTTAAATGGTTTTTTTGTCATTGTTTGACCTCCTTTTAATATATTCTTTTTTCTATATAATAGTAAGATATAAAAATATTAAATTAGAATATTCTAATATTTTTATAATATTATTATATAAAATATTAACCATATACTATTATATCACAACTTTAATATACTTCAATATCAAAACATAATTTAATACAATTGTTATATTAATAAGTCAAATACTGTATTTTTCTTTTACTAATATAGTTTAACTGACTAAAAAAAAGATTTTCTGTAATTTATTAATCATTTACAGAAAATCCTTAAAAATATGAACTTCGTATTCACCCATTTCTACTACTTAAAACTCCGAAAATCGCAATTAATGCAAAAATGAACCATGTGAGTTCTAAAATATTAGTAAATATTCTTTCATTTTTTATAAAAAAGCTTGAAATAAAACAAATCAATAACGGTACGATCATTTTACATATCATAGTCTGTGTATTTTTAACATATCCTAGTTTCCTTAACTCTTCCTTTTTATACTCCGAAAGCATATTAAATCCAGAAATTACATTTCCGTTTGTTTTATGTATAGCTAGTATACATAATAGAAAAAAAATAATTGGTATTAGAATTACAAGCTTTGTACCTAATTCACTTGGATTTACTAGATTCATAATAACCTCCTAATAAAGCATTTTTGCTATCAATACCTCAAATTCATTACATCACCTAAAGTAACTTAATTCAATTTTTCATATATCCTAGATATTATATATTATTTTATCGATATTTATAAAGGAACAAAAGGTCAACTAATTGTAGTTGACCTCTTGAAATATTTTTTGATATTTAATTATAAGTTTTCTTTAGCTGATGGGTATAGCATTTTTGATACTGTTTTATCTGATATTGAATTATATCCACCTACTATAAGTGCATAACCACATTTTTCAACATCCCAACTACCTGTATCTTCTGTCCTTGGTAATATCTTTAAAAATTCTTTCATATCACTATTATCTCTTCCATCTTTTATAGGTATTACAATACTATTTCTAGGTTTTACAAGGTTAATCGCACTAATAGAATCTGCAAATCCTTTTCCATCAACGAATAGTATATTATCGTATCCAGTTGCTTCTCTTGCTACAGCTTTACCAGTTTCATATCTATCACTTCCTGATAAACGTACACCCATATCTTTTGATACTGAAGATGTTCCACCAACTGTATACGCTATATTCACTCCATTTGGTACAGTATAATCGCTATCACCTTTTACCAACATTAATCCCATGTTCTTTCTATGAGCAAGTCCTGAAGCAGAAAGTGCATCTGGGAAATTTCTTCCATCAGCTACAACAGTTTCTTTAAATCCAGTCATTTTAAGTGCTTCTAAGTTTCTTTCATATGGTGTAGCTCCACCAAGTCTTGTTACTTTTGCACCTGGCATAAATCTTTTGATTTCGTTTTCTGTTGAAGAGTATATTTCTTTTGTGCTACCGATCAAATATACCTGTTTACTTTTGTAGTGCCCCTTCATAAGTCCAATATTCGCATAGTTTGGACTTATTAGCAACAGCCTAGCATTGTACGCTTTACAGAAGTTGTATGCAGTAAGCCCATCTTGGAAATTGTTTTTATTTACCAAAACCGTTGGCACTCCCTTACCTTCTTCTAAAGGATACACCTCTGTTGCATTTTTATGTGGATTAAGTGAGTTTGCAACATACTCTGAAGTTTTGATTCTATCTGGACCATAAAAACGTTTCCATTTTCCTTCAAATCCACCATATGGTTTATATTCTCCCCAAAGTGCCTTCGATGGTACCATACAACCAACTACAACCATTGTTACCGCTAATGTTACTGAGAACATTTTCTTAAAATTCATAATACATTTCCCCTTTCAAATAATATATATTAATGTTATTAAAATGACAATATTAATTAAAACAGCGTTTAAACGAGGATAAACCTTACCGAGTTATAACAAGATACAATAAAAGTATAACAAAAAAAATGAAATTTGTGTAAAAAAAATGAAAAAAATATGTATTTTTTTCAATATTCATTATTTTCAATAACCATATATATTATTAAAAGGTATGGTATAAGATATATAAATTATATACCTTATACCATACCTTCTCTCAATTACTTATAAAATATTTTTCGTATAATTAAATTTTAAGTACATTATTTTGAAATTTATGTGTGCACAATTATGTTTTAACTAACAACAAAAATCTCACATTCAGTCAATTTTTTTATTATTCTGTAATTATCTAGATGTTTTAAGTTGTTAGTTTCAAATTTATTCATAATAATCGAATTTACTTTTATCCCTACAGCTTTAGCATATTCAAAGGCTGTTATTGTAGCATTTATTGAACCTAGATCTGATTCTGTTACTAATATCGTCTCCAATTCTAAGTGCTTAATTAACTCTTCTTGTAATATTATTTTATCATCTGTTCTAAAAATAGGACATACGATTCCTCCACAACCTTCCACTACTAAAAACTCTTTTTTGTTTACGTGTCTGTTGTAATCATTTTTTATTTTATCAAAATCAATATTCACCCCATTTATCTCTGCTGCCAAATGTGGCGAATAAGCTTCAAAAAATACATAAGTAGAAAGATTCATAGGTTTTTCATCCATACCTGACCTATCTATTACCTCTTTGCAATCTCCTGGTATGAGTTTGTTGCCTTCTTTAATCGCTCCACTTAGTATGGGCTTATAGTATCCAGCATCAACATTATTTTCTCTTAATATCCTCACAATCTCAGATGATACGAATGTTTTACCAATATCAGTTCCTGTTCCAGTGATAAATATGGCTTTATGTTCTTTT
>JBDHVM010000148.1:0-4193 GCA_039809725.1 Peptostreptococcus sp. | reverse complement strand
ATTCCCATAAAAGATGGTAGACCAGCTCCTGAAGCTATAAATACTGCCTTAAATCCTTCTTCAAACATTTCTTCTATTGTAATAGTTCTTCCCACTATTACATTGTTTTCTATTGTAACGCCTAATTTTCTAATTGAATCAATTTCATAATTTACTACTTTAGTTTTTGGTAGTCTAAATTCTGGTATTCCATATGTTAAAACACCACCTGATTCGTGGAACGCTTCAAAAATTGTAACATCATACCCTAATTTTGCCAAATCCCCTGCACAAGCAAGTCCTGCTGGTCCAGAACCAACAATAGCAACCTTTATTCCATTTTTTTCAATGTCACCTGTTAAGTCTATATCGTTCTCTCTTGACCAATCTGCAACAAAACGCTCTAACTTTCCAATTGAAACTGGCTCACCTTTTATTCCTACTACACAAACGCCTTCACATTGTGATTCTTGTGGACATACACGTCCGCAAACTGCAGGCAATGAACTACTCTTTGCAATCACCTTTGCTGCTGCTTCAAAATCCCCTGCCTTTACCTCTTGAATAAAACCAGGAATATCTATCCTAACTGGACATCCATCCACACATCTAGGCTTTTTACAGTTTAGGCATCTTACTGACTCTTCTACTGCCTCTTCAGCATTGTAACCATAACATACTTCTTCAAAATTAGTAGCTCTTATAGCAGCATCTTGTTCTCTTACTGGTACTTTAGTCTTGATTGCCATTAGTGACCACCTCCTATTTGACAGTTTGGACTTGAATGAGTATCTCCATCTTTCTTTCTAAGAGACTTTTTCCCCTCTTCTGTTTTAAACATTTGTTGCCTTTTCATAGCTTCATCAAAATCCACTAACCAACCATCAAACTCTGGTCCATCAACGCATGCAAACTTAATCTCATCACCTATACGTACACGACAGGCACCACACATACCTGTTCCATCTACCATTATTGTGTTCAAACTTACAATAGTAGGTATATTTAATTTCTTAGTTGCAAGACACGCAAACTTCATCATAATCATCGGACCTATGACAATCGCCTCATCATAAACCTTATTTTGGTTATTCACCAACTCATCTAACATTACAGTAACATTCCCATGGAAACCATAAGATCCGTCATCTGTACAAATATATAGATTTTTTGCAACCGATTTCATCTTGTCTTCATATATCAATAAGTCTTTTGTTCTAGTTCCGATTATTACATCTACATCTACACCATGTTCATGCAACCACTTTACTTGTGGATAAACTGGAGCTGCACCAACACCACCAGCTATAAAAAGAATCTTTTTATTTTTCAATACTTCAATATCTTCATGTATAAATTCACTAGGTTGCCCCAAAGGTCCAACAAAATCTTTTATTGTGTCCCCCACTTCCAAAAGTCCAAGTCTTTTGCTTGAATCACCAACTGTTTGGAAAACAATTGTAACAGTCCCTCTATCGACATTATAGTCAGCTATTGTAAGAGGTATTCTCTCTCCTTTTTCATCAATTATTACAATGATAAACTGCCCGGGTTTTGCAGATTTTGCAACTCTCGGTGCTTCAATGTCCATCAAATAAACAACATCATTTAGCTGTTTTTTTTCAACTATCTTGTAGCTCATTTATATTTGCCCCCTTCAAAAAGTATATACTCATTTCACTGTATTGTGCTTTTATTTATTATTCATAAATACGCACCTACTAAAATAAAGTGATTAATCATAATTATACACTACTTTATTATTTTTTTATAGCCTTTTGTAAAATGATTTCCCAATATTTTGTAGATTCTCAAATTTATATATAATCGATTTTTTTCGCATCGCATAATCTTAATTTACATATCTGATTTATTATTACTAAGATTTCAATCTAGTTTATTAATTTCAAGATTGTAACTTTGAAATTTTACAAAAATATATGAATTTATATTTTTATATCTATACACAGATTTTTTTCTATATGATATACTATATATAGTGTTGAAAAGAATTTATCAATGATATTTTCTTACTTTATGCACTTGTGTTTTTAATATAAAATGTGATTTATTATCACTGATTAATTTAGTATTTTAAAAAGGGGAGAAAAATATGAATAGGATAATAACTGTACCTGAACTATTAAAGCTAAAAGATTCTGATAAAGACCTAATAATTTTTGACTGTAGATTTGATTTGATGGACAAGGCATATGGTTTAAGATCTTACAAAGAAGGTCACATAGATGGTGCAATTGCACTTAGTGTTGAGACTGAACTTGCGGATAAAGTATGTGAGCATGGTGGTAGACATCCTTTCAAAGAGATAAATTCACTTGTTGATATTTTAGAAAAAAAAGGCGTACGGAATGATTCCATTGTAGTAGCATATGACGATGGTGATATGCAAGGTTCTGCAAGACTAATTTTTCAATTAAATAACATCGGCTTTTACAATGCCTATGCCTTAGATGGTGGTTTAATAGCTTATAAATCAATGGGTGGCAAAATTGAAACTGGCGATGGAGAAAATAATAATCTTAAATCTTCAAAATCTGGTAGTCTTAATGTCAAAATAGACAACAGCTTTATTGTGGATCACGAATACGTAAAAAGTAAATTGTATGATGAAAATACGATACTTGTAGATTCTAGATCACACCCAAGATATTTGGGATTAGAAGAACCCGTCGACAGAATTGCTGGTCACATACCAAGTGCAAAATCATACTTTTTTGTAGATGTGGTAGATCTAGATAATCTTGCTAGTGGTACATATAAGAGTGATGATTTCTTAAAAGAACACTTTAAAGATCTAGATCCTAATAAGGAAATAATCCTATATTGTGGTTCGGGCATATCATTAATGGTAAATGCATTAGCTTTAGATAAAATCAAAATCCCATATAAGATATATCCTGGAAGTTACTCAGATTGGGTTAGCTATGAAGATTGCAAAGTCGAGACCATAGAAGAATAATCTAATTCTTTGTTCCTTTTATTATCTAAATGATATTGCAATAATTCACCATATAATGTAAAATGATGATATGTTTTATATTGGATTATTGTGTGGTTTTCGATGCTTTTGAAAACTCTTTACATAGGAGGTAAGAATGTCTTTTAAAAATAAAATTAAAGATAAATTTTCAGGGATAAAGTTTAAAGAAACCCTGACAAAGATAAAAACAGATAGAAAAGTGCAGGTATACATTGGTATTGCTGTCGTACTTGTGATTGTAGTAATCGGTGGTATTATAGTTGTTAACCACAACAAAAAAGAACCGCCTGTTGCTATTCAAACATACACTATCCCAGAAAATGAAAAAATATTTATAAACGGAATTGTGGCACCAAAGCAAAGTAAGGATATTATGGGGCCAGCAAATGGTACTACTCCAGATATAAGAGTGAGTAATGGTCAAAGTGTAAAAAGTGGTGACGTGCTTTATATAGTAAAAGACGAAGCTGCTATTCAAGAGATTTCATCAATAAAAACTCAAATTAGTAATTTAATTAGAGATAAAAGAGTCTTAAAATCAGATGACCCTGCATTGATAACTATAAACAATCAAATTGCTTCTCTTAATACAAGCTTGTCCAGTGCAAATGCTAAAGCCTATACAAAGGTAACTTCTCCTTTTGACGGTAAAGTATATTTAAACCAAAGCACTTCAAATGGTCAATCTTCAAATAGTAACGCCTTGATGACTGTACAGTCAACTGACTATGTTATGAATGGTCAAATTAGCGAACAAGATTTGACAAAAGTAAAGCCAGATATGACTGCAACTGTAACAATCCTATCTTCAGGTGATACTGTAAAAGGTAGAGTGAGCTATATTTCAGCTAGACCTGTTATTTCTGCTGTGCAAGCTCCACAGGACTCCTCTACTACTTCAATGTCTTTTTATAGTGTTGTTCTTTCATTTGACACACAAGAAGGAATTGTTGACGGATACCATACACAAGCGGTAATTAAGGTAAATACTGATAAACATAAGATACCAACTAAAGCAATTATAAATAATGGCGATGAAATCTATGTTTTCGCAGAAGTTGATGGAATACTTAGAAAAGTAAACATCGAAGTACTTTCTGACAACGAAGACTATTCTGTCGTTTCTGGTAATCTAAATGAAAATGATGTTATTGTAAGGAACCCTACAAGGACTATGAAGGATGGTGAACCATTACCTAAACAGTCTACTAAC
>JBDHVM010000147.1:0-4230 GCA_039809725.1 Peptostreptococcus sp. | reverse complement strand
CTGAAAGTGTTTGAAGATGTTTGTATACATCACTTCTCATATCCGTTTCAATTTTGGCTCCCATAATATGACCTATCGAAGCCATATAATATACGGCTACTAATTCGACGCATTTTATTGCAATGAAAATTACCGCAAGCGTTAAAATTATTTTTATTGTCAAAGATCCCTTATCAGCAGCAACTTTATTTGTCATATACCTAAGTATTAATGGTAAAATCATTTCTGACGCTGTAGTCATGCCCGCACATAATAGGTCTAAGAATAGAATATTTTTATACCTATTAAAATACAGCATCACCGTTTTTATTAATTTTATATTATTCATTTATTTTAAAAAATCCTCCTTCATTTCGTTTTTTTCCCGTTCATTGTCATCATACTTAAAAATCTCATTGGAGTTTCTTGACTTAGGGTTATTCGAAATTCTTTCCTTTTCTAATTCTATTTCTTCCTCTTCTTGCTCTTTTCTGATTTTATCTCTATTTTTTGATTCCCTAAAGACATATGAAAAGAATAGAACCATAAAAATCAGACATATAATAAACTGAGATGTTTCAACTGTAATCACGCCATTAATAATAGCCTTCTTACTGCCATTCATTATATTTCTAATATAGTGGATAATTGTCACCGAAGATATTGCACCTATTAACAAGTATAAGAATCTATCTTTCTTATATTCAGACTGATTTTCACTTCTCACCAAAACCTCTGAAAATCCAATCACGGTTGCAAGAATAATTGCTATTAGGGTTTGATACGGCCTTTGAGCCCAACGAACTCCATAAAACTCCAAAAGCTTATTTACTATCAAAAAAACAACTAAAATAATCCCCATATGTAAATATGCTTCCTTTTTTATTTTTCTCATATTCATATTATCACCACCACACAAACGTATATTGTATACATTAATTTATATTATCTCAACATCAGTAATCTCTCTGAGTTTTCTACTGTTTTCTTTACTATACACTCGTAAGTTTCAGATTTTATTGAGGCAATTTCATAGCACACAGTTTCTAAAACTCCTCTTATTTGATTTGGACTTATTTCTTTTCTAAAAAGCCAACTAAGTGCATCAACTCCATCTGTCTCAAGTAAAATTCTATTTAATGGCACCAATTTCGCAAGTTTTCTTACATTCTCATCGACTAATATGGCTGGACCTATTGTAAAATAGCATCCCAAATCAATAAACTCTCTTATATATCTGTCATGACTATACCAGTGAATAACGACTTTTAAATTGTAGTCTTTAATTATCTCTAAAACCTGTTTTTCCATAGCTTTTGTATGCAATATAACTGGCTTTTCATATTTCTTAGCAAGCTCTAAACTATAAATAAATGCTTTTTTCTGAGATTCTAAAGAAATATCACACCACTTATCATCCAAGCCTATTTCACCAATAAAGTTTGTATCTCTAATCAAGTCCTCATAAGCTTCTCCAAATCTGCCTTCTATTTCTTCAGCATCAAATGGATGTATACCCATGCTATAATATATATCATCAGAAATTAAGTATCTTTCCATTTTTAATCTGTAGTAATTATTCATCAAATTTTCATAGTCTTCTGCACTTTGACAATTAACTACAGGAATAATATTTTCTTCATAGTACTTCATCAATACGTCATAATCGTCAATATGCGTGTGAAAATCATAAATAGTGTGTTTAGTCATAATAATACCACCTTTACGTATACAATACACTTATAGTCCTATTATTCACCCATCAAATACCCTTGTTTGTTTAATTGTTTTTCTACATAATCTAAAGTATCTTCCGACTCAGCCACAACAGTATGATAGTGTTCGTAATTAGTTAATTTACTTAGAAGAGAGTTATTCGCTTTATTTAAGTCATTTATGAATAAATCAACCTCTCTCCTGTTGGAAATATTTAAGTCTACCTTGATCTCGCCATAATATTCGTGCTTAACATACACATTTAATACCTTAGCACCTGCATCAACTATCACATTTAGCTCATCGGCAGTTTCATTTTCATTGTGTTTTACTTTTATTACTCTTGATACTTGCTTATGTGTTTTATCTTCATTTAAAATGTATCCTCTATTAGTTGAAATAATGTCATGATTTGATGCCCTTAGAATTGCAATATCTCCAACAATAATTTGTCTACTAACTCCATAATCTTCGGCTAAAGATGATGCAGAAAGCGGCTTAGAACTATCACTTAGCTTTTTTAATATTAAATCTCTCCTATCCTTGGTCAACATACATAACACCCCACTTTTTTAATTGATATAGACTATTATATAATAGTTTTAATAAATATTCAATCACTCTATCCCTTATATATCAGTCACTATAAAAATACTTAAAATAAAAAGTGAAGGTTATTTTTTATCACCTTCACTTTCAAAACTTACAATTTAATGATTTTTATTCGGATATATCCAAATCATACATATCATTTGAAAAATATACTATTATTTTTTTTCTAATAAATCCCTGATTTCCTTCAATAACTCAATTTGTGGATCTGGAGCTACAACTTCTTCAACTTCCTCTTCTTTACCTCTATTTGCAAATTTATTTATTGATCTTACAAATAAGAAAATACAAAATGCAATAATAATAAAGTTTAAAATTGCCTGTAAAAATGCTCCATAACCTACTGATGCTTCTCCTACTTTTACAGCTAACTTAGATACATCAACACCACCTATAACCACACCAACAATTGGCATAATGATGTTATTAACCAATGCAGTTATAATTGCACCAAAAGCGCCACCCATTACTACACCGACTGCCATGTCAAGAACATTCCCCTTCATAGCAAACTCTTTAAATTCACCTAAAAATCCCTTCATATCAACACGCCTCCTAAAATAATAATTCCATAACAACCTATTTTAGAATTTCCCAAAACTAAAAGATTGTTTATAATTTAATTTAATTATACTCGTTTTTCTGTATAAATACAAGAGTTAAACCACTTATCTATACGAGTATATTTTATTTGATAGATGCAAGCCTTCCATTTTGTTTACCTGTAATATGTTCAATTTCCAGTTCGACAACACTTAATGCGTCAATTGTTTTTTCAATAAGTAATCTTCCTTCCTCTTCATAGCCCTCACTATATTTTTTCACAATTTCCCAAAGAATGTCATGTTTTCTTTCATTATCCAAAATCTTTGCCCTTCCAAATACTACCACACTCATATAATCAGTCGTTAGCTCTTCAGGTACAACATCATCTCTAAATACTACGCAAAAACTAACTTTGTTATTTTTCTTTATTGAATCAATTTTATGACCTTTTACTGCACAATGAAAGTATATTTTTTCATCTCTGTATACATAATTTAGAGGAACACTATATGGATAACCATCATCTCCTTCTACTGCTAAGACACCGTAAGAACCTTTTTTTAAAATATATTCGACTTTTTTATTATCCAATTCTTGATTGGATCTTCTCATAGTTCTAAACATTTTCATTCCCTCCTTTATTAAAAACAACTTTAATTAATTTCTAACTAACATTAAAAACCTTTTGAATATACAAAAAGTTTTAAAATATCTTATGAGAACCACCTTGATATAATCATACCATAACTCCACTTAAATTTATATTCTTTTATATAACCTATCTATACCCACTGCCCCCAACGGTGCAGTGATCAAAATCGACAATACAGCCACAGTTAAAACAATCTCACCGCATGCAAGCCCCATAGAGTATGGAATTGAGCCTATAGCTGCCTGAACTGTTGCTTTTGGAATATATGCCATAACACAGAATCGCCTCTCCTCTTTAGTCATATTTGTTTTAGCAAGAGAAATATGTACGCCTATCGCTCTAAATATCAATGCAGATAAAACGAGTAGTACTGCCCCAAGACCTGTCATTGCAACGTATTTTAAATCAACAGTCATACCGACAAGGACAAACAAAAATATCTCTGCCCCTACCCACAACTTATTATATTTTATGGATAGCCTAACAGCTAAAGTAGTGTACCTTTGTTTTATCATTATGCTTATACTCATTATTGCCAAAAGAGCGGATATTGAGACTTCTTTTTCAACTGCCTTTTGAAGCTCAATCAATAAAAAAGAAACACTTAATATTATTAATATTTTAATAGAATCTCTGATGTGAAATATTTTGAAAATCTTTATTAAAAGATATCCCGAAATCACTCCCAATAAAACACCTAAAAAAATTGAAGTTGGAACTTGAGA
>JBDHVM010000146.1:0-4274 GCA_039809725.1 Peptostreptococcus sp. | reverse complement strand
GCTAGAAGATTATTTATTACAATTTAAAAATAATATAAAATAATTAATCAAAGATAAAACTAGTGTGAATGGGGGTTTATAAATGTTAAACTTTGTTGAAGATCAGATGGGATCTGCCAATATTAAAGTTATCGGTGTCGGTGGCGGTGGAAATAACGCCATTAATGTTATGATCAACTCTGGAGTAAAGGGCGTTGAATACGTGGCAGTGAATACAGATAAGCAGGCTTTGGAATCATCTAAAGCAGAACATATATTGCAAATAGGTCAAAAGTTAACAAAAGGACTTGGTGCAGGAGCAAATCCTGACAAGGGTAAAAAGGCTGCTGAAGAGTCTGCAGATGAAATAGCAAAGGTAATAGATGGTGCTGATATGGTATTTGTAACAGCTGGAATGGGTGGCGGTACTGGTACTGGTGCAGCTCCTATTGTTGCTCAGATTGCAAAAAATGCAGGTGCTCTAACTGTAGCTGTCGTAACAAAGCCATTTTCTTTTGAAGGTAGAGTTAGAATGAGAAAGGCTGAAGAAGGTATTGCAGAGCTTAAAAAAAATGTTGATACTCTAATTACAATACCAAATGATAAAATACTTCAGATAATTGAAAAGAGAACGAGTATTACAGATGCATTATCTAAAGCTGATGATATATTAAAACAGGGTATTCAATCTATATCAGGATTGATATCAGAGGCGGCGTTGATCAATCTGGACTTCGCAGATGTAGAAGCGGTTATGAAAGATCAAGGACTTGCTCATATGGGTATGGGAACTGCTTCTGGAGAAGATAGAGCTGTAATAGCTGCAAAACAGGCTATAGAATCGCCATTGCTTGAAACTACAATTGACGGTGCTAAGGGAGTATTGATCAATGTAACAGGTGGAACAGATTTAGGATTATTAGAAGTGAGTGAAGCTACTGACATAATAAGACAAAAATGTGACCCAGATGCAATGATTATATTTGGTGCAGCAACAAGAGATGATTTTGGAGATGAAGTTGTTATTACTGTTGTTGCGACTGGATTACAGGATACTGAAGACGATATATTTACTCCTCAGTTAAGAAGACAGTCAAATTCTTTAATAACACCAAAATACAATGAAATACCAAGAGTTGCAGAACAGCCAAAAGTTGAAAAAGCTCCTGCAGAAGAAAATTTTGCCAATGATTTCGATGATACGGTTACATCCGGAGATGAGGATATGGTAATACCAACTTTCTTGAGGAAAAAGAAATAACATTTCAATATAAACAAAATAGGGCTCAGCTTTTAGTTGAGCCTGTTTTTATCTAAAAAGTGAAAGGATGATTTTATGCTTTGCCCACATTGTGAATATAAAGAGTCAAAGGTACTTGATTCTAGACACATCGACTCTGGCTCTATTAGAAGGCGCCGTGAGTGTGAAAGATGTAAGAAAAGATTTACGACATATGAAAAAATTGAATTACTGCCTGTTATGGTGGTTAAAAAAGATGGAAGAAGAGAAACTTTTGACAGAGATAAAATTAAATTTGGATTAATAAGATCTTGTGAAAAAAGACCAATTTCTGTTTCAAAAATTGATGAGTTAGTTGACTCAATAGAGACAGAGATAAATAAAATGTATGTAGATGAAATAGAGACAACTAGAATAGGTGAAATGGTTATGGAGCGCCTGAAGGATATAGATGAGGTGGCATATGTTCGATTTGCATCTGTGTACAGACAGTTTAAGGACTTAAATACGTTTGTAAACGAGTTGGAAAGTATTCTAAACGAGAGAGGCGATAAAAAAAATGAGTAAATTGGCTCATCTTATTACTGATGAAAAAAATTTTAAAATACTAAATGATGAAGTCCTAATTTTTAATACGGGATGTTTTAAAGTAATTTTCACATTAAATGCTTTTGATTCTAAAAATAAAAATGATATTGAAAAAATATGTAAGAAATACGAGCTTAATTTTGAAAATATCACTTCGAACGTACAAATTCACTCGGCTTCTGTAAGAAAGATTGATAAAAATGAGATTTCTGTTTTGAAAGAATCAGATGCGATGATCACAAATTTAAAAGAAACTCCTCTGCTTATTCATACAGCAGATTGCGTTCCAATTGTTTTTTTAGATGAAAAAAACCTTGCTATTGGAGTATCACATGCTGGGTGGAGAGGGTCTTATGGTAACATTGTTAAAAATACCTTAGACGAAATGAAGAAGAATTATTCAACACAGCCATGTGATGTTAAGGCAATAATTGGACCATCGATTGGAAAATGCTGTTATAATGTAGGTGATGATTTGATAGAAAAATTTTCCAAATTAATTTCAAGCACACAATTAATGGATAAATACAAAGATATTTATATAATGGATGATGATAAATTGTTTCTTGATCTGTGGAAAGTAAATGAGATTTTGATGCTAGATGCAGGGTTACGAAAAGAAAACATAATCAATCTTGAGATTTGTACTTCGTGTAGTTGTGAAAATTTCTTCTCGTATAGAAAAAATGACAAAACAGATAAAAGAATAGGTACATTAGTTCAGATTGACTAAATACAAATTTAGGAGGGACCTTCGTGGCAAAAATATTAGTAATTGATGATGAGCAACATATAATTGAACTTTTGAAATTTAACCTTGAAGTTTCTGGGTATGAAGTAATGACTTCAAATGATGGATTTGATGGATTTATCATGGCGAGAGATGATAAGCCTGACTTAATTTTATTAGATTGGATGCTACCAAACATCAGTGGTATAGATGTTTTGAAAAAAATTAGGGAAGACAAGAGTTTATTTGATACACCAGTTATTATGCTTACTGCAAAAAATATGGAAAGTGACAAGATTGATGGTCTAAACAGAGGTGCAGACGACTATATTACTAAACCATTTAGTGTACAGGAACTAATGGCTAGGATAAAAACTGTACTTAGACGTTACAACTCAACTAGCAACAGTGAAGTGGTATTAACAGTAGGAAAAATCAGTATAAACTTAGAAAAACATGAAGTTCTAGTTGATAATAAAAAAATAGATCTAACACTTAAAGAATTTGAGCTGTTAAAACTATTGATCAAGAATCGTGGCAAGGTGTTGACTAGAGATTTCCTTTTAGATAAGGTATGGGGATATGAATACTTTGGAGAAACAAGGACGGTAGATGTTCATATTAGATATCTTAGAAAAAAGCTTGAAGAAGACAATAATGAAGAAAAATATATTGAGACTATTAGAGGTGTTGGCTATAAAATGAAATAATAAATTACTTTGGGATAGTGAACAATAGTTTATTATCCTGATTTTTTTGGAGGTTAATGTGGAAAATTTATTATATATAATTACTATTTTGATGATTGTATCATGGATAATCACATTGATGTTGTATAAATATTCTACTGGTCTAAAAACGCTTATGAGGGATTTGATGGAGACTTCAACTAAAGTAAAGAGCATGAATTTTGATGTTAGAATGAGAATGTCAAACTATGAAGGGTTTAATGTATTTGCAAACAACTTTAATAATATGGTCGATATGTTAGATAGATCGTTTGAAAAAATAGAGGATCAAAATATACAATTAAATTCTGTAATAAAATCTGTTTCAAATGGAATGCTTGTAATTGATATTACTGAGAAGGTGTACTTAATAAATGAGCCAGCAAAAAAATATTTAAAGTGCCCAGAAATGAAGCCAATTGAAGGGGAAGATATTTCAAATGTTATTTTTGAGGAGACGATACTTTCATTTCTAAAGGAGAATATGGGCTGTAAATTAAGCGTCGAAAAAGAATTGGAAAATAGTGACGGGCAAATATTTACAGTTACAATTGACCCTGTAATAGTACAAGGTGAGATGGATAGAACTGTATCTTCAGTTGTAAATATTTATGAGATTACTGAAAGAATAAAACTAGAAAATATGAGAAAAGATTTTGCAGCAAATGTAAGTCATGAGCTAAAAACACCGTTGACTTCTATACAAGGGTTTATTGAAACTCTAAAATCTAATGATGATAGTATTGATGCCAAAACGAGAAAGAGATTCTTGAATATAATAGAGTCGGAGTCAAATAGGCTTAGAATACTGATAAATGACATACTGTTGCTTTCATCAATAGAGGGACAGGTAGATCTTACACTTGAAGATGTTGATATTTGTCATTCAACCGAATCAGTCTTCAACCTTTTAGCTGAAAAGGCTAGGAGTAATATGATTTCGCTTGAGATGGAGTGTAACCTTAATGAAAAAACAATACATACCCACAAGCACTACTTTAAAGAACTA
>JBDHVM010000145.1:0-4275 GCA_039809725.1 Peptostreptococcus sp. | reverse complement strand
AAAATTAAAAACATCATAGAGATACATCCTAGAATAGCTAGTACAAACAATATTGTTTGCGTATTAATCGTAATTTCCATTATTATACCTCTTTAAATATTATTGTATTGTGTTTATTTTATATCTTTTACTGTTTCTTTCGCAGATTCAATAACTTTTTCAGCAGACTCTAATGTATCTTCTACGGTATTATCAATAGAATCCAAAATAATTTCCTCTTCTTCTTTTAAGTCAGCTTTTTTACTTTCAATATATTCTTTGATTTTACTTTTTGACTCTTCAATTTTACTTTTTGTATCACTGAATGTACATGAAGTTTTTTCTTTTAATTCTTTTGACTTATCAGATATTGCCTTACCAGTATCTGTAGCTGTGTTTTTGATACTTTCAATTGTTTCTTTACCCGACTGTGGAGCCAATAATACTCCACTGATAGCGCCGATAGCGGCACCTGTTGCAGCTACTTTAGCATACTCTAGTGCTTTTTTTCTCTTTTTAGCTTTTTCGATTTCTCTACGTCTTTTTTTAATAGCATTTGTAATTCCCATAATGACACCTCCTATAATATACTTTATAAGTCAAATTGTTAATTGTATTAATATAATATTATACTTATTTCGTAATTATGTCAATTGATAAACAAAACAAAAAGTTAGTATTTTCCGAAAATACAAAAAATAAAATATAAATCATTAATCATAGATAATTATGAAAAAAATAGTGGGGGAAATAGGAAAAAAAGCGATGATAAATTACAATTTGTAATTTATTTAGAAAGCTACAGAGGTTGATAAATAAGAAATACAGCTTTTGATATTTATTTTTGTACAAAAAAAGTTGCATTTTTGTAATTTTTGTATTAAAATATGTAAGTGAGATAAACAAAAGTTACAAATTGTTACTTTTGTTTTGAGAAAAATGTAAATATGTAATTAGAAATTTCATACATATATACAAAATGGGAATCCACATATTATGCGTGGAAAAAGAAGGAGGAAGCTCTTTATAGCTTTTCCAAAAAAAAGGAGATTTAAAATGAAAAAGATAATGTCAATTGCTTTAGGAGTATTTGTAATGGTATCGACTTTAACGAGTACGTTTACTGCAACAGCTAATGCTGATGAGGTTAACTCTGATGTTGTAGCAACTACAAGTAACACAGGTTGGGAAAAAAATGGAGACAAGTATTCATATAAAAATGTTAGAGGAGATAAAATTGTTGGCTGGAATAGACTTAACGGACTTTGGTACTACTTCAATAGCAAAGGTGAGATGGTGACAGGGACACAAAGTATTGGAAGTAAGACGTATCTGTTTAGTGACAAAGGTATTCTTCAACAAGAGGTCGTTGTACAGAATAAAAAGTCTGCAAATACTACAGAAGTAAAAAAAGACCCGAATCAATTTTATACTAGAAATGGTCAACCACTAGGAACAGGAAAAAAATATATTTCAAATGCTAGTGCATACACTGGAGATACAACGACAGCTTCAGGACAGAGACCTAGATGGGGTACAATTGCAGTAGACCCTAAAGTAATTCCACTAGGTTCTAAGGTTTATGTACCATATTTTGATAAGGTGTTTATAGCTAATGATACAGGTGGTATTATTAGAGGGACAATGATTGATGTATTTATGAATAATGCATCAAGTATGTATAAATTTGGACGTAGAAACTTGGAAATAGTTGTACTAGATAAATAGTATATTAGAAATATTAAAGAAAATTTGATCTAAAATAACTAAAAAGCTAAGATGTTTATCCAGTTAAGTGGCGAAATATCTTAGCTTTTTAGCTTTGTTTTTATATAACATTTATTTCTTTTGAATTACTAACAATATAGAGAATAATGGCTTCTGTGTTTGATATATTTTTGAGTTTATATTGGCTATTTGCAATTAATCTCATAGTATCGTCCTTATTAAGTGTCACAAAATCACCATCATCAGAACTTATTTCAACTGTGCCACTTTCAATAAGAATAATCTCGTCAAAGTCCCCTATACTAAATTCGTAGGATTTAGAGCTACAATTAGGCTCCACTTTTGCTCTTAAAATATTATCGTTTAGCTTTGATGATTTTGTTGTCAGTAATCTTACTTCAACGCAATTATCGTTTGAGTTCATGATTACATTGTGACTATCATTTCGCTTTACTAAACTTTCCAATTTTATACTCTCCTCAAGAAGTGTTGAAATAGGCATCTCCATGGTTCTTGCAATAGCATCGAGAACACTTAAGCTTGGATTTCCAAGACCTCTTTCTAACTGACTGAGTAAAGCTGAGCTGACGCCAGAAAGTACAGAAAACTCCTTAATGGTCATATGGTTAGATTTTCTGTAATCAGTAATTTTGTTCCCGAGTTGTACGATATTCATAAAATTCCTCCATTCGCATATTTTACATACAATTTCAGTATCAAATTCCATATAATTTAAATATCTAACTTCAATTATATATCCAATTATATAATAAATTCAGATAAAAAGTGGTTACAAATTTTTTCAAAACAAAACAATTTGTAACTTTTATTGTATGATATGTTTAGTTATTATACCATAGGTTATGCTACAATAACTAAAAAAAGTGAAATATGGTTTTAACAGTTATTCTTAAAGAACGAAATGCTGTTTATATCAATATATTTAACTGATATTTTGTAAAAAATGATATTACAATTTACGAAAAATGATATTACAATTTACGAAAAATGATTGGGAGTTTCGACTTATTGTAAAAGGAATTGTTAAATAAATTCAGATATGTTAAAATAACTAATAGTGCATAAGTAGTATAACTCTTCTTGTATTGCACATAATTAATAAAGACTGGAAATGTAAATATGATAATATTAGGAATAGACCCAGGATTAGCAATAATTGGATATGGGATAATTGAACATAAAAATAATAAATTTAGGACAATTGACTATGGTGCAATAACCACAGAGGCACATACAGAAACTGTTGATAGGTTGCAGAGAATATACAAAGGACTTAATCAACTGTTTCAAGCGTATGATATTGACGAAGTAAGTATTGAAGATTTATTTTTTAATAAAAACGTCAAAACTGCAATTTCAGTAGCTCAAGCTAGAGGAGTAATTCTTTTGTCTTGTGCTCAAAACAATGCACCAGTATATGAATATACACCACTTCAAGTAAAACAGGGGGTATGTGGATATGGACGTGCAGATAAGAGTCAAGTTCAAAAAATGGTTACATCTTTTTTAAACTTGAAGAGTATACCAAAGCCAGATGATGTTGCAGACGCTCTTGCTGTTGGGATTTGTCATGCTCACTCAAATAAAATGGGTAAGGAACTTAGCAAATTCAAATAAAATAAAGTTCGTATACAATTCTAATGGGATATTGAACAATAGCGTGTTAACTTAGGCAGAGTATCAGAAGGTGAGTTGCTAGGTTATCTGGAAAGGAAGAAAATATGATTGGATATATAAAGGGAATTATAGAAGAAATTGGACTAGATTTTGTGATTGTTGATAACAATGGTATTGGATATAAACTAAATGTATCCAGCAACACGATATCTAGGACACATAAGGGAGAAGAAATTAAAATATTTTCAAAGATGATTGTAAGAGAAGATGACATAAGCCTATGTGGATTTCACTCTAAAGAAGAAATGGAGATGTTTGAACTTCTTACTTCAGTATCAAAAATAGGAACAAAAGTAGGTCTTTCCATTTTATCATTTGAAACGCCCTCAAATTTGAGAAGATACATTGCGAATTCCGATATTGCATCACTTTCAAAGGCACCAGGAGTTGGCAAAAAAACTGCAGAGAGAATGGTGCTTGAATTAAAGGATAAGATTGGAAAAATTTCCATTGATGATACAGACACTATTTCGGTTGATGAAATAAATCTTAATTCTGAAGATCAAGTAGAGACTGGATCTATTGAGGCACTTCTTGCATTGGGATATACGAGGCAGGAGGCTCAATCTGCTGTTTCATTTGTAAAGCAACCTGGAATGCAGATTGAAGATGTCGTAAAGAAATCTCTTGAGTACATAATGAAGACGAGTTTTAAGTTTTAGGAGGTGAATTGAATGGATGAAGAACGCATAATTACGTCCACTATGAAGGACGAAGATTTTGATATAGAAAATAACCTAAGACCAAAATCACTTGATGAGTACTTAGGGCAGGAAAAATCGAAGGAACAGCTGAGGATTTTTATAGATGCTGCGATTAAGAGAAATGAGCCTCTAGATCATGTTTTGCTATACGGACCTCCAGGGTTGG
>JBDHVM010000144.1:0-4334 GCA_039809725.1 Peptostreptococcus sp. | reverse complement strand
TTTTGTAAAATGAAACCAAACTCATAGAAATAAAGGCGATACTAAATCGATGAGACAAAATATTATTAGTGTCAGTGTATTTAAGAGCAATTTTTAAAAATAAGAAATACAACCCTATTATAGTAGAGTATGCAATTGCTGATGAATAGATCTTTTTATTTTCCTCCATTTGCCACCTCCATTATTGTATATTCAGTTATATTCGATATTGAACACTGTTATTCCTATTAAAAAAATAAAAAATATATAATTGTTATTATTAAAATATTAAAATTCGCAAAAAAGAAAACTGTGTTTATAAAAATGTAAGAATGTATGTATAAAAAACTGATATATTAAAGAATATTTATCATAAACTTATGAAAGTTAATAAATTATTTATTTCAAAAATAAAATTTCATATATAATTTACATTAATAAAATAAGGTTGATTTAGGAAAAAATGATAAAAATCAATAGAACTATTAGTAAAAATAGATTTATACACATTATATAAAGTGTTGATAATGATATAACAGAATTAAGATAATTAATTCTTTTACTATAGAATGATTGGTTTAGTGGTTTACATTATGTTTAATATACATATAATTAATTATAATTTGTTTAATTTTGAAAAATAATTAAGATTATCAAAATAAAGATTAGTAAGAAAATTCTTAAAAATGCAAATTCACACTAAATTCATATGAATAGTATAGAATTTACTTAGGGTTAAACTGCGTTTGGGGGAAATAATAACGCAGAACATATGGAATTATTTCAAAAAATTAGATGGAGGAGCAATTATGAAAACGTTTTTGGAAATCAACAAAGTGGTTGGCGATTTTGTTTGGGGCTGGCCGATGCTTATTCTACTGTTGGGTACTGGTATTGTTTTAGGGGTACTTACAAGATTTATCGTACGAAGAAAGATGGGATTTGTACTAAAAAATACCTTACTTAAAATGTTTAAGAAAGGTTCAGGCGGAGAAGGAGAAGTATCAGCGTTTCAGGCAGTATCTACAGCTTTGGCGGCGACAGTAGGTACAGGAAATATAGCAGGTGTTGCGCTTGCAATTGCAGTTGGTGGTCCGGGAGCAGTTTTCTGGATGTGGCTTTCAGCAATTTTAGGTATGACAACAAAGTTCTCTGAAGTAATACTAGCGGTAACATACAGAGTTAAGGATGATCAAGGATCTTTTTCTGGTGGACCTATGTACTACATTTCAAGAGGGCTAGGACAAAAGTGGTTAGCAAAAGTGTTTGCATTATTTGGTGCTTTGGCATCATTTGGTATCGGTTGTATGACACAGTCAAACTCTATTGCAGAGTCACTAAAAACATCATACGGAATTGATCCTAAAATTATAGGAGTAGTATTAGCAGTATTAGCAGGAATAGTAATAATAGGTGGAATTAAGAGAATCGGTACAGTAACTGAAAAATTGGTTCCTTTCATGGCAGCATTTTATATTTTAGGTGCAATTGTAATAATACTAATCAACTTTTCGAAAATTCCTGAAGCGTTCTCATTGATATTTACATCAGCATTTACAGGTCACGCAGCAGTAGGTGGATTCGCTGGTTCTACATTGATGATGGCAATGAAGCTAGGAGTAGCACGTGGTGTTTTCACAAATGAAGCAGGTCTTGGTTCTGCTCCGATAGCCCACGCAGCAGCAACTACTGATCACCCAGTTAGACAGGGATTATGGGGAGTATTTGAAGTTTTTGTAGATACAATAGTAATTTGTACAATGACAGCATTGGTAGTATTGGTTTCAGGCGTTTGGGACTCAGGTCTTCAAGGTGCAGCACTTACAACTGCAGCCTTTGAAGAAGGTTTCAGAGGTGGAAAGAATATCGTATCTGTGGGACTTGCACTATTTGCATTTTCTACTATACTTGGTTGGTCATACTACGGAGAAAAGTGTACTCAATACTTATTAGGTAAGAAGTTTATAATTGTGTATAGATTAATATATATACCACTAGTATTTGTTGGTGCAATAGGTGGATTACAGTACATCTGGGCAATATCAGATACACTAAACGGATTAATGGCAATACCTAACTTAATTGGTCTATTATTCCTATCAGGTGCGGTAGTAACTTTGGTAAAAGACTTCTTCAAGGATCCTGATAAGATAAGAGAATCTGATAGTGATTATCTTGATATTTTACCTGAAAAATATCAACCGAGAGATCACGTTCACAAGTAAATATAGAGCGTAAGTGATTATTTATCGAAAAAGAATTAATAGAATAAGCTTTATAAAAAAAGGGTAAGATTATAGGAAGTTGCAGAATAATTTTCTGCAACTTCTTGTTTTTGTAAAAAAGGTATATGAAAAAAGTATAATGAAAAAAGGGTAATTGTGATGAAAGTTGAAATAGTGTAGAAGAGGTATTGAAAAAAAATAAAATTAATTGTAATATTAACTAAACAAGAAGTTGATTTTAATTGGAGGTTTTCATGCTTACAGAAGAAAGACATACATATATACTCGATAAAATAAATAGAAATAAGTCTGTCAAGCTGATGGATTTGGTAGTGGAGTTAAATACAAGTGAGTCCACTGTAAGAAGGGACCTAGATGAGTTAGAGAATGCAGGTCTACTAAAAAGAGTCCGTGGTGGTGCTATTGGAGCAGGTAACATATTTACAAATGACAATACGATCACAGAAAGAAGCAATATGAACTTAAATGCAAAAATTGCAATTGCAAAGTATTGTTCGGAATTAATAGAGGATGGAGATTTCATTTACTTGGATTCAGGAACAACAACAAATGAAATAATACCTTTTTTAAGAGGAAAAGATGTAGTTGTTGTGACAAACGGTGTTTTTAATGCTGAGAGGTTGATGGAAAATAATATTAAATCATACTTAATTGGAGGTAGACTAAAAAAAGTAACAAAGACTATAGTTGGTGAACAGGCATTAGTAAACTTAAGTGACTATAGATTTAATAAGGCATTTATAGGTGCTAATGGAATTACTTTTAACTCTTCAATTACAACACCAGATGTTAGTGAGGCAATAATAAAGAATCAAGCGATAAAAAGATCTAAAGAAGCATTTGTAGTGGCGGATTCTAGTAAGTTTGGAAAGGTATCATTTGCAAGGATTTGCGAATTAGGTGAAGTGTGTATAGTGACAGATTTAGATTTATCAAAGATAGATACTGACATAAAAGACAATTCAAAAATATTAATTGCGAAGTAATTATTTATGGTACAAAGTAAGTATTTACTGTACAAGGTAATTATGGAAGAATAGGCACCAAAAAACGTTATAATACGTTTTTTGGTGCTTTTAAAGTGTCTTAAAGGAAATAATGTTTGAAAAATACTTGGAAAATAAAGAACTACATAAAATAAAGAACTACATAAAAAAACTGCATAAAGGAAAACGCTACAGTAAAAAGGATAAGGTGGAATGTGAAACTTGATGAAGGAAAATGGAAGAATATGAAAGAAAATGATTGAATAATGATATGAATAGTGATATAATATGAAATATAAGAAAAAAGATGTCACGATTTTCGAGTTAAGTTAGATCATAAGTTATGAAAAAAATAAAATACTATATGAAAAAAATTAGATAAGGTTAAGGGAGTTAAAAAGCAAAATATTTTAGAAAAGATGATGAGGAGGTAAAAATGATATATTCGATTACTTTAAACCCTTCTATTGACTATATTGTTGAGTTGGAAAGGTTTTATGAAGGCGAATTGAATCGTTCGACAAACGACTATTTCAATGTAGGTGGAAAAGGCATAATGGTTTCAAAGTTGTTAACCAATATAGGTGTAGATAATGTTGCCTTAGGGTTTATTGGTGGATTTACAGGAAAGTATATAGTGGACTGGTTTGATGCACAAAAAATGAATCAAAAGTTTACAAATATTGCTGGAGATACAAGGATAAACGTCAAGTTAAAAAGTGGTAAAGAAAGTGAAATAAATGGACAAGGACCAATTATTTCAAAAAAAGAGGAACTCGAATTTTTGGAAAATATGAAGAGTATAAAAAAAGATGATACAGTGATCATTTCAGGTAGCAAGTCTAGAGGACTTGAAAATAAAATATTTGATAAAATAATAGATGTATGTAAATCGAAGG
Organism: Peptostreptococcus sp.; assembly: GCA_039809725.1. Classification (GTDB taxonomy): domain Bacteria; phylum Bacillota; class Clostridia; order Peptostreptococcales; family Peptostreptococcaceae; genus Peptostreptococcus. The sequence goes on along the minus strand of JBDHVM010000144.1, from coordinate 224 downwards.
GAGCCGATTTTGTGATTGACACCTCAGGAGAAGACTTGGCTCACGCTATATCTAGAAAACCTCTTTTAATAAAACCTAATATTGATGAAATAGGTGAACTGTTTGGAAATAAAGTTTCAACAAAAGAAGAAATCATACCCTATGGTAAAGAATGTATAAAAATGGGTGCAAAATACGTAATAGTATCAATGGGTGCTGAAGGTGCATTATTTTTTGATAATAAA
>JBDHVM010000143.1:0-4348 GCA_039809725.1 Peptostreptococcus sp. | reverse complement strand
ACAAAATTTAGTAAAATCCGTAAATGCTGCGATTGAAGGTATAATGTACACCTTTAAAAGTGAGAGGAATATGAAACTTCACTATTTGGCATCTTTTATGGTATTAATAGCGAGTCTGTTCTTTAATTTCTCTAAAGTTGAGTTCGTTTTATTGTTAGGCGCAATTACTCTAGTGGTAATAAGTGAAATGATGAATACTGCAGTGGAAAAAACAGTCGACTTAGTAACAAGTGAGTATAATATTTTGGCAAAAATAGCAAAGGATGTTGCTGCTGGAGCCGTACTTGTATCTGCAATGTATGCAGTAGTAGTTGCGTACATACTTTTTTACAATAAATTGACAGCATTGACTGGTGGTCTTGTTTATAGAATAAGAGAGTCTGAGCTACATATAACGTTGATTTGTATAGTGGTTGTATTGATAGCTGTTGTAGTGGTTAAGGCTATTACTTTCACAGGTACCCCATTAAAAGGAGGTATGCCAAGTGGACACGCAGCACTTGCATTTGCACTTGCCACATCAATAACTTTAATGACTGAAAGAGTGGAAGCATCGTCACTTGCATATATTATGGCAATACTAGTAGCTCAAAGTAGAATAGAAGGAAAAATACACACATTTTGGGAAGCTATGGCTGGAGGTATTTTGGGTACATTAATTGCTGTAGTAATATTCCAATTAGGGCTATTTTATTAAGTTTGAAAATATGGTATAATCTAGTTTAGATTATAATAATGATTAGGATTAGGAGAAAAAAATGAAATATAAATCGGGTTTTGTAAGTATAGTTGGAAGACCTAATGTTGGAAAATCAACGCTTATGAATAATATCGTCGGTGAAAAAATAGCGATTATGAGTGATAAACCACAGACGACGAGAAATACTATTCAAGCTGTTTTTACTGATGAAGAGGCGCAGATAGTGTTTTTGGACACTCCAGGTATTCATAAACCTAAAAATAAGTTAGGTGAAATGATGGTAAAGTCTGCTGAGGATGCCTTTAAAAATGTAGACTCTATACTATTTGTTGTAGATGATTCGAGAAAAATAGGCAAGGGCGATTCTATGATTATAGAAAATTTGAGAAAGACGAAGACCCCTGTATATTTGGTAATAAATAAAATTGATAAAATGGAAAATAAGGAAGAGCTTTTTGAACTGATTAAAATGTATGACGAACTGAATTTTTTTGAAGAGATCATTCCCTTATCAGCACTTAAAGGTTCGAATGTAAATTCTTTAGTAAAAGTTTTGAAGAAAAATCTGGAGGAAGGTCCTAAGTATTTTCCAGATGATATGATCACAGATCAGCCTGAGAGAGTATTGGTAGCAGAGTTGATTAGAGAAAAAGTTCTTATGTATACAAATGAAGAAGTTCCACATGGAGTAGCAGTCGAAATTGAAAAAATGAAGTTTAGAAAAGATAAGGATATTGTAGATATATCCGCTGTAATTTACTGCGAAAGAGACTCACATAAGGGTATAATAATAGGTAAGAACGGAAGAAAGCTAAAAGGTATAGGAAAGTCTGCTAGAGAAGAGATGGAACTTCTACTAGGAACTCAAGTCAATTTACAACTTTGGGTTAAAGTAAAAGAAAATTGGAGAAATTTACAGAACTATATAAATAATTTTGGATTAAATGAAAATAAAGAGTAGTTTTTCATTGGTCTAGGACTTAAAGGTATAATGAAATATTTACATCATAAAAGTTAAAAAACTCTATGATGAGTTTATATAGATTTAAGTTTAGTTAGTGGATTTAATAAAAAATATTAAAAGGTGGTTATAATGGATAAAAAACATGACTCGTCGCAAGAGTTGTTCAATGAAGTAAAAGAGATGATGGATAGCAATAAGCTCATTGAGCTTAGAGAAATGCTTGAAGAGTATCACACAATGGATATTTATGATGTTTTGCTTGAGTTAGAAGAGATGGAACAAGTGAAACTTTTTGAAATTTTACCGTTGGATACAGCAGCTTCAATATTGGAAGAATGTGAAGTACAATTTTTTATCAGTATTATTTCGAAAATAGACGGAGAACATGCAAGGTCAGTTCTTGATGAAATGTCTCTAGGTGATCTTTCTGACATATTGAGAGAGATGGACGAGGATGAGAGAGAAAAGATTTTAGATGTAGTTAGTAAAGAAGACGAAGAAGAACTTCGTGAGTTATTAGCGTATCTTGATGAGACTTCTGGGTCTGCGATGAAAAAAGGGTATGTAACTGTAAATAAAAATCTTAATGTTTCTCAAGCTATTAGGCATATAAGATCAGAGGCTTTAGATGCAGATTCAATATATTATATATATGTAATTGATGACAAACAAAAGTTAGTGGGAGTATTATCACTAAGAGATTTATTTTTATCAAGAGATTCTTCTTTGATAGAAGATATTATGGTAGAAAATGTGAAGTCAGTTGGAGATAATGATGATAGAGAAGATGCTGTAAAGTTGGTTTCAAAATATAATCTAGTAGCAGTACCTGTAGTAGACAAAGAAGGTGCTTTAAAAGGAATAATAACAGTAGATGATGTGTTAGATGTTATGGAAGAGGAAGCGACAGAAGATTTTTATAAATTTGCAGGTAGTAGTGAAAGAGAAAGAGATGTCGCAGAAAATGAGCAGTCGACTTTGCTTGAGCAAGTTATGTCTTGCGTTAGAGGTAGAATAGGTTGGCTTGTTTTGACAGTTGTTTTGTCTCTTATTACTGCATATGTATTTATGAGACTTGGTACTTTGACCAAAACAAATATGATTGAACTAATATTTTTCGCACCGCTTGTAATAGCGATGGGTGGAAATGTAGGTTCTCAATCATCGGCAGTTACTATTATTAACCTTACAAGTAAGGACAAAGAAGTAGATTTTGAAACAATTCTAAAAGAGGTAATAAGCAGTGTGATAAACGGTGTGCTAGTAGCTGTAATTTTGTCGGTACTTCTTGCTATTTTTGTAGGAAAACCGATATTAATAGTTGTAGTAGTTTTAACCACATTGATAAATATGATTTTAGGTGCAACATTAGGAACATTGTTACCAATGATTTTAGAGAGAATGGAGTCAGACCCTTCTGTAATTTCATCTCCAATTATTGCTGTTTTAATGGATATTATAGGAATAATTGTTTATTTGGTTATGGTATCTCTTTTTGTACTGAGTTAAAAATCACCCTCTTCTAACATGAAGAGGGTTTTTTATATTATAGGTGAGATGATGATTGTATTAAACACACAGGGAATAGTTTTAAAGAGTTTAAAATTTAATGATAATGACTTGATGCTCACCATATTTACCAGAAAATATGGTAAAGTATCGGCTGTCGCTAGGGGCGCACAGCGACAAAAAAGCAAGTTTCTTTCTTCTTCACAAGTTTTTTCGTATAACAACTATACTCTGAGGAAGCAAAAAAATATTTTTGTTGTTTATCAATCGGATAATATCAAAAGTTTTTACAATATCTCGTTGGATTTTGACGCTTTTTCATATTCGTCTTTCATAACAAAATTGGTAGAGACAAATATAGTAGAGGGTCAGCCAAATAACAGACTATTTGAACTGCTTACAAAGACACTTTTTTTACTATCTGAGAAGATAGACAATAAAAAAATGGTTTTAAATGTATTTTTACTTAAGTTTATTGATTATTTGGGATATAGGCCAATCGTTGAGAGGTGTACAATTTGTGGCAAAACGGAGTATAAATATGCTGTATTTTCAACAGATGACGGAGGTATAGTTTGCAATAAATGTGTAGAAAAAGAAAAAAAATATATTAAGATTGATCAAACTACTATATCGCTTATGCAATATATATTAAATAATGATATAATAGTATGTAATAAGGCAGAGGTTTCTAAGGTGTTAGAGAATGAATTGTTTTTTGTACTAAAAAACTATTTAATACACTATTTTGAAAATATTAATTTCAAACCTCTAGAGATGTTAAAAGAATTAAAATAATGTGAAATTTACTAAAGGAGGGCAAAATCATGTCAGAAATTACAATAGAAAAAGTGGAACAGATTTTAGAGAGATTTCCGCAACTTTCCTACAAAGAAGCTAAAGAGGCACTTGTTGAAACAGACGGGGATGTTTTGGAAGCGATTATTTATTTAGAAGAAAATGGAAAAAACTACGGTAAAGAAAAAATTGAAGAGTTTGGTGCCAAGTTCACAAAAGAAACTGAAAAGATAAGAGGTCAGTTGCTTAGAATGGTAAAAAGCTCAAATAAGTTAAGGATAGCAGTTGTAAGAGATGAAAAGGTAATGTTGAATATACCATTGACGATTGGCGTAGTAGGGATTGCGGTAGTTCCAATCGTTGCATTATTTGGTCTT
>JBDHVM010000142.1:0-4388 GCA_039809725.1 Peptostreptococcus sp. | reverse complement strand
AGGAACGTCAAAAGACACCACTCTATTTTTTTTGTATTTTTCTAATGCTTCTACTATAGGGGTAGAGCTTTGGTTAGTAAATATTTGTTCCACTATACACCTCTATCATTTCTTTTTTTATATCATTTACTATTTCAAGCCTCTGCTTTGGTGTAAATTCCAAAGGATCTTTGTTGAATAAATAGTTAGATAGTTCAACATCTTTTATGAGCATTTTCGTATGAAAAATATTAGATTGATATACATTAACATCTTGGGAATCATAACGATTTAGAGTGTCGGGATGTATATAATCTTGTATTGATTTAATTTTATGATCAATAAAAACTTTCTTTCCGTCGTGTTCTCTCGTAAATCCCCTAACTTTATAATCCATTGTTATAATGTCTGAGTCAAAGCAACTGATAAGATAGTCGAGTGCATTTAGTGGAGAAATCTTGCCACATGTTGCCACATCTATATCTACTCTAAAGCTTGAAATAGCTTTGTCAGGGTGGTACTCAGGATATGTGTGAACAGTAACGTGGCTCTTGTCTAAGTGGCCAACTACTGTTTCTTTTGCAGGGATAATATGTTCACCACCGTTGCAAGAAGGATCTCTTAATTCTTCAGATAAAGGTTCTTCTGCAATTAAAATTGTTACACTTGCACCTTGTGGATCGTAGTCTTGCTTTGAGATATTAAGTACGTGTGCCCCTATTATCTCTGTTACGTCACAGAGTATTTTTGTCAATCTCTGTGCGTTATACTGCTCATCGATATAGGCTACATAATCATTTTGCTCTCTCTTGCTTTTTGCATAACAAATATCGTAAATGTTAAAGCTCAAAGATTTAGTTAAATTATTGAAGCCGTAAAGTTTTATTTTTTCGTTCATACTGTTCTCCTTTTTTTGTAATAAAAAATACAACTCCCTAAAGTGAATTGTACTAGTAAAAAGAATCCTATGTGATTTTTGATGCATATGCAAACAAAAAAAATCTATCTGCCAATATTTGTTGTATTGGTTAAATAGAAACTACGCAGTATATGCGCATATTTGAGCCTATTCAGTAACTATACTCTTACTGCTCATGTTGATTATTTTCACAAGTAATGCTTAGTGCAATTTTTAGGATTTTTTCCACTTATAAAATTGAGGATTTCACTCATCAACACGATATCACAATCGCTATCGGCATTTGACCGGGCTGTCCGTATGGCCGCTTTAGCTGAAAATCAGCATGGTCAATGATTAGGCAATGCCTAAAAAATAGTGTGTGATTATAGACGCAAGTCCACGCTTTTAATCATCAAATAAAATGATACTACTAAACTAAAAATAATGCAAGATGTTTTGCATGAAAAAACATTGAAGATTTGTCTTGTTATAAAAAACGGCAGGATCCTTAGCGATTTTGCATAGGAAACTGCCGTATAGTACAATCACAATTCTACATTTACTTATTAGTAAAAGAACAAGTATACTAACTAAAAGAACAAGTAAACTAACTAAAAGAACAATTAGACTAACATTGAAATGGACTTTAAATGCAGTCACAATTATATATCAACGTTGTTGACAAAGAATATTATTAAAATTTGTTTATATATCTTTCTAGTCTATTGATCCCTTCTAAGAAATCATCTTCATGGCAAGCATATGATATTCTAATATACTCATCTATTCCAAATGCGATGCCAGGAACCACTGCTACACGTTCTTCATTTAGAAAATCTTCACAGAACTTCAGTGAGAAACTATCTTCATAGACGTAGTTTTCCTTAACTTTTGAAAGGTCTATAAAAATATAGAATGCTCCAGAAGGTTTTACATAGCCAACTTTTTCAACTTTATCAAGTCTAGCAGTAATAAGTTCTGATCTTTTTTTGTATGTATCAACCATAAACTGCATATCTTCTTCACATTCTTTTAATGCTCCAAGTCCAATATACTGGGCTGTTAGGCATGGGTGTGAAACAATATGCCCTTGGATAGAGTTCATTCCCTTTGCTATTTCAGAGTTTGACGCAGTATAACCTAATCTCAATCCAGTCATAGCAGCACATTTTGCGAATCCATTTATTGTTATCGTTATATCTTTTATTTCATCACTTAAAGAGGCAACAGAAACAAAAGTGTCATTAAACCTTATTTTTTCGTATATTTCATCTGCAAGGATATATATCCCTTTTTCAAGACATACTTCAGCAATATCTAATAACTCTTCTTTTGTATAGATACTTCCTGTTGGGTTTGAAGGGTTTGTGATTACAATCAACTTCGTTTTATCTGTTATTGAAGCCAACAGCTCATCTTTTGTAAGCTTGAAGTCATTTTCTTTTTTTGTCTGAACCTCAACGGGAACTGCATTTGAAACTTTTATTATCTCTGAGTAACTTACCCAGTATGGAAGAGGTAACAAAACTTCGTCCCCAGGATCAGTTGTAGCCAAAAGCACATTTATTATTGAGTTTTTTGCACCACTTGAAAGAACTATTTGATCAGGTGTGTACTCAACGTTATTTTCTCTTGATAATTTTTTACATATTTCTTCTCTTAATTCTAATAATCCAGGAACTAAGTCATATTTAGTCTTATCATCGTCAAGTGATTTTTTGCCGTATTCCTTTGCTTTTTCAGGAACATTAAAATCGGGTTCTCCAATGCTAAGGCCAATAACATCGATACCCTTAGATTTCATTTCCTTAACTTTTGAACTGATGCCAACTGTAACTGAAGGCGTAATATTTTCTAATCGCTTTGAAAGCATAAAGCTCCTCCTCTTTCTTATTTAAGTAATAATATTTTGTAAAATCCATAGAACTCGGCGAAGATGCCCTGCCTCGTTGAAACGCTTATGACGATTTTTAGCTAAGGCTAAAAATTCCCTGAAATTTGTCTTGTTATAACTCGGCGAAGATGCCCCGCCTCGTTGAAACGCAGTATGACGATTTTTAGCTAAGGCTAAAAAATCCTTGTTTTACTCTCATATCTTGATTAAAAAATCAGTGTTTTTAGTATTATATAGTAGATATTTTGAAATTCATATTTTCGAAGTTCGATATCTTATTTTAATCAAAAAAGCAGTATTTTTAAGTGTTATATGGATTTTTTTCTTTATACTATATCATTTTATAACAAGAACAAAAATTTGTACACAGAATTTGATTACTTGACACATATTTTTCCTTGTGCTAATGTGGATAGGTAGTGAGAGCAAAAGCTCAAACGGGAACGACATAAATTATGCCATGACTTTTTGAGTGTGGAAATCTTACTGAGCGCTTATAACATTTTGTTAGGGTGTTTTTTTGTGAGTAAAAAAAAGAGACTTTTATTATTAGAGGGGGTGTTTTAAATGGAAGGTGATCCTTCGAGTGCTAAAAAAATATTATCGAAGCGGTGTATCATTTATTTAAGGTACCCCGTTTATTTAAGCTGAAGTCGAAAAAATATCGACTCAGTTTATTTACTAAAATAGGAGGTGTCGATATGCTTATGACAGCCAAGAAAAAGAAAGATATTTATGCGACTCAAAGAAAAGAAAAACATGATGAGTTGACAAAAAGATTGTTGGAAGTATCTGAGATGAAAAAAGAAGAGATGTTTGTTTTTTTGGATAGCTCAGAGAATGGAAAAAATATCGAGCAAGTGGAAGTTGCGAGAGAGATGTATGGAGATAATGCTGTGACGTATGATACGGATAATAGCATTTTAAAAAGGATTTATGAATCTTTCATCAATCCGTTTACAATGATTTTGATAATACTTGCGGTGGTATCGACTTTTACAGATATAATTTTGGTTGAAGTTGAAAAAAGAAATTACACTACCGTTGTAATAATCATTTCCATGGTTATAATTTCGGGAGTTTTAAGGTTTGTGCAAGAAACAAGAAGTGGTAATGCTGCAGAAAAACTACTTAAAATGATAAAAACAACTACAAATATAGAAAGAATTGAAGGTAAAACACAAGAAATTCCACTTGAAGAAGTGGTAGTAGGTGACATAGTTCATCTATCTGCTGGGGATATGATACCAGCGGACATAAGAATTATACAGGCGAAGGACTTGTTTATAAGTCAGTCGTCACTTACAGGTGAAAGTGAGTCTGTTGAAAAGACAAGCTCATATAAAGATGATGGAAAAACAGCGCTAGAAAGGCAAAACCTTGCTTTTATGGGTACGGATGTAGTCAGTGGATATGCAAAAGGCGTTGTGATATCAACTGGTGATAATACAATATTTGGGGAGATAGCACATGATCTAAATAAAGAACCAACTGTAACAAGTTTTGAAAAAGGCGTCAATGCAGTTTCATGGGTTTTGATAAAATTTATGTTTGTAATGGTTCCGATCGTATTTTTTATCAATGGATTTACAAAAGGTGATTGGATGGGAGGAT
>JBDHVM010000141.1:0-4417 GCA_039809725.1 Peptostreptococcus sp. | reverse complement strand
GCTTGTAAGGTTTTTTAGTTCATTGACTCTTAAAGATGATGAATTAATCGCTGTCAGTTCAAGAATAAAATCAGAAAGCAGTCTTAAAGAAAAAATCATAAGAAATAGATACTTAGTAAATTATTCCGATCCAAAAGAACTTATTTCGGATATACCTGACCTAATTGGCATAAGAATGGAATGTAAATTTATTAAGGAAGAAGAAGATATATATTTACAGATCAAAAAACTATTCAACACAACAGATGATAGAAAATACTTCTACTCAAAAAAAAATAAAAACATTCGCTTATATCTTTTTGATAGACAACCTCTAAAACAAAAAAATGGATTTGAGATTTATAAAATTGACGGTGAATACACTTTCTTAAATAGAAAAATAAAATTTGAAGTTCAAATAAAATCTCTAGTAAATGTGTTTTGGAGTGAGATAGAACATAAAATAATATATAAAAATACAACATATCTGTTAGGTGATAGATTTTTAAAAGATATGATGGTCTCAATAAAAAACAATTTAGCTATGATAGATGATCAGTTGCTAAATATCTACAACAACTTCAAACCTGGTAACCCAACAGACTCATTGGGAAGTCAGATGGAAATTAAAAAAATGTTTGCAAAATTTGTATACGATGCGATTACTGATAAAATGCAAAATCAACTCTCCTTTGTAATCGACTTTAAAGAACCTTGCGAGACGATAATAAATTACTCAATGAACAAGTATGAAAATACCGTTGAAGGAATAAGTAATTTTATGACAGAAGAGTATAGGAAAATATCAGAATTCATAAATAAAAATATTAATTTTAATGGAAAAATAGAGCTTGAAAATGAAATTGTTTTTGATGATGATTTCTCAAACAATGTATCTTCAATGTTCATAGATAAAATGAATTCTGAAATACCTTGGAATATGTTTTTTAGAATACTATTTGAGTTAGAACCAGAGAATAACGCAGATGATTTCGTAAACTTTATAAAATTTTTCAAAAAGTCTTTAATCTCTGAGGAAAGCATTTTTAATACTGTAGATACATTCGGGGAATATAGCAATAAAATAATTGATGATATGCATATCTGTATATATAAGATGCTTTTGCAAATTGGTAGAGTTGACATATTCTATGACTATAATATAGCAAAAATAAATAGACTTGCATCAGAGGGTCTAGAATATGTTTGTTATGAATTTGATACATATTATGACTATATGGAACAGAGAAGAGTAATATCAAAAACGATGACGGATAGTTTAATAAAAATATTTTAAAGGAAGTGAAATGTATGGATGATAATTTATCATATCTACGATTAATACTTACAGAAGAAAATAATTATCCTGTAATGTATGCAAAGCCTCACGAAAGCACAACAATAATCACTCAAGATAAACAGTGTATGAAGGTTGAAGATTTCAAAAGGATAATAGATTTTTTTTCTAAGAGAGGACTAAAAAAGATTAAATTTGTTGGTGGTGAGCCACTACTTTACAACGAATTAGATGAGCTAATTGCCTATTCAAGAGAATCTGGTATTACAGAAATTGGAATCACTACAAATGGAGTTGGTTTAGGTACAAGAATTTTGAAATTAAAGGAATTAGGACTTACCAATGTAAATATTTCTTTGGACTCACTTAAAGAGTATAAGTATCATGCACTGACGAATGGAGCAAATTTAAAGGAAATATTTATTTCTATCGAAGCTTGTCAGGTTGCAGGGATAAATTTAAAAATAAACTGTGTAGCAATAAAAGATTTTAATGATGATGAGTTGATAGATTTTATGAGATTGACTATTAACAACAAAATGGATGTAAGGCTTATCGAGTTATTACCTCAAAATCTGGATAACAATGTATATGAGCGAGGATACATGAATTTAAGCGACTATATGGAAAATACTGAAGATATCTATAGATCAGACAAAGAAAACTTAAGTGTTACAGAATACTTTAAAATAAATGGTGCATTAGGAAGAGTTGGGATAATAACTTCAGATTCTAGAGAATATAACGAAGACCTAAGAAGAGTGAACATTAGTAATAGAGGATATATGAATATTGGTTCACTTCAAGTAAACGAATACTTTATAAAGCCAATTCTTTGTGATGACGAGAAATTAGAGGACTTATTTTATAAGATTACTACAAAAATTTAATTATTATGGATATGGAAATTTTTATGGATATACCAAACGGTATATAAAACCATCCCCAATATCATCAATGAATAAATGTTAACTTAATGTTAAATTTAACGTTCCGTTAACATTTTTATTTCTATTTTAGCATTATTCGTGCTATTATATAAATACGGACTAATTATGTAATTTAACAGATAAGTTTGAAAAAGTTTTTTTAAAAGAGGTGTAAATATGGAAATAGCTATCTACCTAGTCGGCGGTTTGGGTATGTTTCTTTATGGAATGAATGTCATGGGAGACGGACTGCAAAAAGCTGCTGGAGAGAAACTTAAAAAAATAATCGAAATGCTCACTGTCAATAGAGTGATGGGAGTATTTGTAGGTACATTGGTTACTGCGATAATTCAAAGTTCAAGTGCTACAACCGTAATGACGATTGGTTTTGTAAATGCCGGTATAATGTCATTAAAACAAGCTGTTGGAATCATAATGGGTGCCAATATAGGTACTACTGTCACAGCTCAGTTGGTATCATTTAATATTGAAAAATATGCACCTATAGCTATAGGTGTGGGTGTGTTTTTTTGGTTCTTCACAAAACAAAAACACATAAAAAATGTTAGTGAAATACTAATAGGATTTGGTATCTTGTTTGTCGGTATGACTTTTATGAAAGATGCTGCTGCACCAGTTTCAAAAATGCCTGAAGTAAGGGAAATGATGTTATATCTTAGTAAAAATCCAGTCCTAGGTGTAATAGCTGGCTTTTTAATCACAGGTACAATTCAAAGTTCCAGTGCTTCAATTGGTATACTTATTGTTTTAGCTTCTCAAGGTGTATTACCTATAGAAGCGGCTCTACCTATACTGTATGGTGATAATATTGGTACATGTGTTACTTCATTACTGTCTACTGTAGGAGCTAATAGAAACGCTAAGAGAGCTGCAATAATGCATTTATGTTTCAACATATTAGGAACTATTTTATTTATTTTGATACTGAACAAGCCAATAGTAGCAATTGTTCAGCAGTTGGATCCAACGAATGTTCCAAGACAGATTGCAAATTCACATACTCTTTTCAATATTGTGAATGTAATTATATTACTTCCATTTGCAAACTACTTAGTTAAGTTGGCAACAAAACTTGTTCCAATATCAGTTGAAGAAGAAGAGGACAATTACAACACTACTAAGTTCCTTGATGAAAGAATATTAGAAACTCCATCTATTGCATTGTCAAATACTGTAGATGAGGTAATAAGAATGGCAAGTCGTTCCACTAGATCATTAAATACTGCATATGACTCAATTAAAACTAGAAGTCCAGAGAAAATTAAAAAGACTTTTGAATATGAAAATATAATAAATACTTTACAGTTAGATATTACAAACTTCCTATTCTTGCTAACTACTAAAAATTTAAGTGATGTTGAAAGAATAAGGGCGGATGTATTATTCCACATAGTAAATGATATTGAAAGAGTTGGTGATCATGCTGAAAACATAGCTGAAATAGCTGGATTTATGGTAGATAAAAAAGTTTACTTAAGCGAAGGTGCACTTGCTGAGTTAGACGTTATTTTCGACATAGCATCTAAGAATTTTTACGATTCTATCACAGCTATAAAGACAAAAGACTATGAATTAGCAAATATGGTACTTGAAAGAGAAAAAGAAATAAATAAACTTGAAAAAAGTTCTAGAGCTTCTCATATGAGGAGATTATACAATGGTACTTGTTCGGTAGAAGCAGGTATTTACTTCTTGGATATCATTGGAAATCTTGAAAGAATTTCAGATCATTCTATCAATATTATTTCTGAACTAAACAGAATGCAAGGTATAATATAGAATAAAGAATTATTAAAAATGATGTGGCTGTGATTTAATTTGTTTAATTCACGGCCATTTTCTTATACAATTAGATTATTAGTTTATAAATATAATATGATTGAGAATATAAACTTCATATCAAAATTTACTCACTAACAAGTGAATAAGTTATATTTATTTTAAGAGGAATTCACGATGAAAAAAATACTTGATAAAATAACACTTAATAAAATACCAAAAATAGAACTTCACTGTCACCTTGATGGCTCTTTAAGAGCTAAAAGTGTGATTAGTGAAGCTGAAAAAAACGGTATTGTTCTATCAGAAGAAGTGATTGATAATATAGAAAAATACCTTATAGCCCCAATGAGTTGCTCTTCCTTGTTGGAATACCTTGATAGATTTGAAATTCCAATAAAGGTGATGCAAA
>JBDHVM010000140.1:0-4429 GCA_039809725.1 Peptostreptococcus sp. | reverse complement strand
AATATTGATGATTTAAAAAGATTTCAAGAAGTTTTAAAAGAAAATAATATATATTATATTTTAGATGCTGTACAGGCTGTATGCGAAAGGAATATTTCAATAGAAGATTTACAAGTAGATGCACTGATTGCAAGCTCAAATATTGGTTTTATGAGTATTGAGGGGACATCAATTCTTGTAGGTAGTAAAAGGATTTTAAATGAGATAGAACCTATAATTTTTGGTGGGACTGGAAGTATTTCAGATAGTGGAGAAATGCCAAGTTTCCTCCCAGATAAACTGGAGGCAGGAACTATTAACACCACTTCAATTCTTGCATTGGGAAATGCAATTAAAAACATTAATATGTATGGCGTTGATAATATTATTGAGAAAAAATACAATCTAGCTAATGATCTTAGAGAACGATTAAATAAATTATCTGGTGTTCATGCAATAGGTGATGGCTCTTTTTTGAATATTTTTACAGAAGAAAGAGATGAGGCTATGGTGATGTCCCAGCTTGATTTAGAATATAATATAATGGCAAGAGTGGGAATACACTGTTCATTTAGTACTCATATATCTCAAGGTAGTTTTCCGAATGGGAGTATAAGGATGAGTATTGGATATTTTAATTCTAAGTACGATGTAGAATATATTGCAGAAGCATTTAAAAGTATATTAGAGCAAGACTAGTAGCAAGATGGTAATGCAAAATGCAATAGATTTTTTATATATAAAAACATCTAGTTATAGTAAAATCAAATGCTGCCCTATATGTGTTTTAGATTCCAAATATATGTGTTATTATGAAAATTGCTAGGAATATTTTAAAAATTTATAATAATTTTAGGGGGAAGTTAAAATGGCAGATTATAGGGAAATGTGGGAAAAATTGGGTATGGATTTAGAAACACACGATCAATTATGTGAGGTGCTTCCTGTAGCGTTTACAGATGTGTATCTTTCACAAGAGAATCGCCCTGAAGCAATGGGATATTATGACTTTGTAGTATCTGAAATCCATGGTGTGAGACCAGCTGAGTTAATTGAAGCACAAAAAAATGGTAAAAAGGTTTTAGGAACATTTTGTGTTTATGTACCAGATGAAATAATTTTTGCAGCTGATGCAATTGCAACAGGACTTTGTGGCGGTTCTCAATTTTGGGTTCCGAGTGGAGAAAAGGTTTTGCCTACAAATAAATGTCCACTAATAAAAGCATCCGTTGGTGCTAGATTGGGAAAAACATGTCCATTTTTTAGAATAGCAGATATGTATGTTGGAGAGACTACATGTGATGTTAAGAAAAAGGCGTGGGAAATTCTTGGTGAAGATGTTCCTATGTACATAATGGATTTACCTCAAATGAAGAGAAGAAAAGATATTGATGCTTGGGCTGAAGAGATAAAAGACTTTAAATCTACAGTTGAGGAATTTACTGGCAATAAAATTGATGAAAATAAGCTTGGAGATGCGATAAAGTTAATCAATGGTAAAAGAAGAGCATTGGCAAGATTAAATGATTTTAGAAAAAATAAAAATATTCCAATTTCAGGAAAAGACAGCTTGTTGATCACTCAGATAGCTTTTTATGACGATCCAGAGAGATTTACAAAGATGACAAACGAACTTTGCGATGAATTAGATAATAGAGTAAAAGAGGGAGTAAGTGTTTTCGAAGCAGGAACAAAGAGAATATTGCTTGCTGGAACACCTCTTGCAATACCAAACTGGAAACTACATAATATAGTTGAAACTTCAGGTGGTGCAGTTGTATGTGAGGAAATGTGTACAGGTACAAGATATTATGAAAACTTAGTTGATGAATCAATAAATGATCTTGACTCTCAGATAGATGCTTTGGCGTCAAGATATATGGGAATCAACTGTGCTTGCTTCACACCTAATAATGCAAGAATAGACGACATAATAAGATTGTGCAAGGAGTACGATATAGATGGTGTTATAGATGTAAATCTAAAGTTTTGCAACCTATATGACACAGAAGGGTACCTTGTGGAAAGAGCATTAAAAGAAGCTAATATACCAGTTTTGGGAATCGAAACAGATTATACAGACTCTGATGTACAGCAGTTGAGAACTAGGATAGGTGCTTTTATAGAAATGCTTGAAAAATAAGCATCAGGAGGGCATATGAAGAAAGTATTTTACGTTTTATTTGAAAATCATGAAAGTGGATTGACTCTAC
The DNA here is from genome assembly GCA_039809725.1 of Peptostreptococcus sp. Lineage (GTDB taxonomy): Bacteria > Bacillota > Clostridia > Peptostreptococcales > Peptostreptococcaceae > Peptostreptococcus. The sequence continues at coordinate 2,237 of JBDHVM010000140.1, read as the reverse complement.
ACCGTCTCTTAAAAGAGAATAAGCTATCATCTACAATTTCACCAGCTCCGAGGAACTTAATAAAGTGTTGTGGTATTTCGTTAATAGTGAAAGAAGAGGAAATACAAGATGTTTGGAAAGTTGTAGAAGAAAATGACGTTAGTATAATAGACATAAAATTTATAGAAAGAGATATCAACCCAAATAGGGATAGATATTGTTAGGTGATATTATGATATATGTTGGTGTGGATATTGGTTCAACAGCTTCAAAAGTGGTTATCAGAGGTGATAAAAACGAAAAATTTGTCATGCCTACAGGTTGGAGTAGTAAAGAAACGGCAAATATAATAAAAAATAAGTTGCTGGAAAATGATATTGATGTTAATGATGAAAATGTTGTTGTAGGTTCAACTGGCTATGGTAGGGTTGCAGTAGATTTTTCGGACTACGCAATCACAGAAATTACCTGTCACGGAAGGGGCGGATATGAACTTTCTGGAAAAAACTGCACAATTATTGATATTGGTGGGCAAGATACAAAAATAATAAAGATTGAAGACGGTTTTGTTTCGGATTTTCTAATGAACGATAAGTGTTCTGCAGGTACTGGTAAATTTGTTGAGGTTATGGCAAACAGATTAGGTGTAGATATAGGAGAGCTATTCGAGCTTGCTCAGAGGGGGGAAGTTCTTCCTATTAGCTCTCTTTGTACTGTTTTTGCTGAATCAGAAATAATAAATTATATCGGTGAAGGAAGAAACAAAAATGATATTGCATCTGGAGTAGTAGATTCAGTTGCTGGAAAGGTAGCTCAGCTATTTAGTAAGTTTGCAAACTCAGAATATGTTCTTCTTACTGGAGGGCTTTGTGAGAATAAGTATTTTTCCGAATGTCTTTCAAAAAAAATAAAAATAAAAATTAATACTTGTGAAAGTGGAAGATACGCTGGAGCATTAGGAGCATCTATAATTGCAGAAAAGAAGCATAAAAGTTCGAAAAAAGTATAATATAAGACATAAAAGAAATTTTTTCTGCAAAAAACTTAAAAAAAGTAAAAAAATGTATTTATTTTTATGAAAAAATATGTTATAATAAATTTGTTGATAGATATTATCAATAGAATTAAAGATTTCATTGAATCTTTAGCTTCCATATCAGCACATTTAAATTGTTTAATAAAAAGGATGTTGTCAATTGACAACATCCTTTTTATTTTATGCAAATGCTCACGATCATTTATTTTTAAACAAGAAAAATAATTATTTAATAGAGTAATTCATCGTATTGTATGATATCCATCCTCCATCAGTTTTACACCAGATTCTTGAAGCAGATTCTATATATGTGCTGTATACATATACAGAAGAACCCTTATAAAGTGTACCTACAACTGCAGAAGATTTGCTTGGAGATACTCTTAAGTTGGCTTCAGAAGAAGTTATATACTGATATGTATCAGTTATATTTCTAGCAGTAGCTTTTGCAGCATTAAGCCCAGATGATGATGTAGAAGCTGGTTGGGTAACAACAACTTGTTTGATTTCTGTTTCCGTTTTACCAGTGATTTTTTTCATTAAATTTACGGCATCTTTGTCATCAGGAACATTATTTAGGTAATCAGAGAGATATGTACTGGCAGATGAGTTATTTCCACTATCAATAAGTGCACTAGCTTTCTTTAAGACATCTGATTTTAGAGAAGTGATTTTACTTTTTGCAAGTTTATAGTTATCGACATCATCTTCTGTAATCTGCTTATAAAGGGCAATAGCTTTTACGTATTCGCCTTTCTGTTCATTACTCTTGGCTTCCTCTAGAATGTTCTTTGTTTCTTTTTTTAGAAGCATTTGGTTTTTCTTTGACTTGTACTCTACATCCCCTGTTTTTGTGTACAATTCACTATAAATTTTAATCGCTTCATCATAGTCTTGCATCTCAACGAATTTTTCTGCCTTGCTTGTTAAAGATGAAATCTGTATTTTTTTATTTATAAAAATTCCACCAAAAATAACTACTATTAATGCAATTACACCTACTGCAACAAAAAGAACCATTTTTTTCGGATTTTTGTTGTTATATCTGTAATCATTATACTCTTCGTTATCTCGATTATTAAATTCCCAATAAATCACTCCTATCAAAATTTTTTTCATAGTTTTCAATTATATGATAAACACCATTTATATGATACTTATATTATACATAAAATAGACCCGATTTTCAATTAATAAAACAGGTTTTTTATTAATGAAAATA
>JBDHVM010000139.1:0-4463 GCA_039809725.1 Peptostreptococcus sp. | reverse complement strand
CTAGCACTAGACTCTTTTTTACATCGTTGATAATAATCGTGCTAAAGTCAATATACTTTTGGCTTTTGTATATATCATACGCTTTCTTTTTTCCTATCAATAAATCTTTATCTAACGGAGATACTGCGTTTATAGAATTACCTTGTAAACTATTATTTATTTCATAAAAATAAATCTCCAACATTTTGTCTGATGCTATAGTCTCAGATTCTTTTTGAATTTTTCTTATTGCGCTTAACAATGCGAATGTAAGTTCTCTATGATCTTGTGTACATTCTGCTGGAGAAGGTGTAAAAATAATATCGAATTTATTTTCACCTATGTACTTCAACAATTCACCCTCTAACTCTAATTTATTTTCTCTTAATGTTGTATTTGTAAATGGAATAAAAGCCTGTTTTGCACCAAACATCTCTGCAACTTCCTTTGCCTCTTCCTGTCTAGTTTTTGAAATACTTTTTGGAAAATTACTATAATCAATTAATGTCCCATCTGTTGCAAATAATATAAAAATATCGTTATTTTCTTTCAGTTTTAGTATAGTGCCTCCTAAGCCAATTGATTCATCATCTTGATGTGGAGATAAAACCAGTATTTTTTTTCCAACAATCTCATCATTTATCAATTCATACTTTCCAATGTCCATTTTTTTATAATAGTCATTCAGATACGATTTGTTTGATATATTCGATATTGGAATAAGAATTTTTTTTATTAATTGTTTTAAAGAAATAAAAATCCCTCCTTTTGTCTAAACTTCAGTGTGACAATTCTTTATACACTTTTTCATTATAACATGTTTTATGCCACCTCTCATAAAAAAAACTCCACTTTTTTCATATCCATTATCAATATAAAAGTCAAAAGCTTTTTCACTGGCACATATTTCAATAAAATCTACACCAAGTTTATGACAACCTGACTCTAACTCACAAATTAGCTCGTGCCCTAGCCCTCTTCCTCTGAACTCTTTCTTTATTGCAATTCTCTGAAGCCTTGCAGTGTTTGAATTTATCAACCTTATTCTACCTGTTCCAACACATATTAAACTCTGGTAAATAGCCAAATAGTTGCAGCTTTCCTCTCCTTCTATTTCAATGGATATATCACTACCCAACTCACCTACAAAAACTTCTTTTCTGAGACTCAACAAATCTTTATACACTTTGCTATTTATATCATTCGTCCAAATGAATTTAAACATTATTATTCTCCAGATAACTCTTTATTATATCATTTCTGTTTTTCAAATACGTGTTGTAACTAATATACGGATCTAAAACAATGTCCCCATCTTCGTGATGAGCAAGTATTTCAATTCCCATTTTATCCCTAAATGTTCTATATACATTAGAATCACTTCGTTGAAGCATTTTTGCTATATTGAAGTCTTGAACCCCAAAAAGCATATTTTTTTCTCTAATACTATGTTCTATTTGCCCATTTTTACCTGGATAAGCAAACAACATATCCCCTGCTGACCATTTTTCAGGCTTATATGTGATATCTTTATATACATCTTCTACGTATATTCCGTATGCCCACCTTAGCATACCTTTTAAACCCCAGTAATATGTGTAAATACCATAATATCTACCTTCAATCAACGGACTTTTAATAAACACGTTAAAAGACTCCGGCATACAACAAGAGTACCATGTCATTTTGTTAGCATTTTCCGATAGCTTTCCAGTCAATTCACCATTTTTGCAATAATCACCAATAATTCTTGATATTACAGAAAAGCTTTCGAAATCACCCTCATACTCCTTTAGAAAATTCGGACTAAGAAGTGCATACTTAAACTTCAATTCATGGTCTGTGCAAGTTTTTAAAAATCCTGAGTATTCATTAAATATTTCTATCCCCTCAGGTTCATCACCTATTATTTTTGTGATTTTTAAATATCCTTTTAGGTGAAGATGCTCGAATACCAAGCTAAGATACTCTTTTAATTCTTCTTTTGTTCTAATAAAGTCGTATACTCCCTCATCTTCGTTAAAAACTCTGACTCTAATAGGATCTCTATAATCGCTAAGAGGAGATCCAAAATCATATCTATGCCAATTTCCAATTATTCCAAAAAGGTTTATTTCTTCTTTTATACCAATGTTAAAGCAAAGTTCCACATATCTATCAAGATTTGAAAAATCTAGATTCAGCTTTCCACCCTTTTTAGAAACCTTTATAATATTATATTCATAAAGCCTAGATGGATTGGTTTTTACATCAAAACACTTCTGACCTGCCCATGGAAAGTCAGATATTACAAGGCCTATTACTTTTTGTCCCAACTTTTTCATTTCTATAAGGTATTTTTCTATTATCTCAAAGTGTTTGTCAGAAAAGTAGTCTACACCATTTACTCTAGCCCAAGAACAAGGATGCTGCCACAAATCCATATAAAAATTTCCATCAAAGTCCTCCTCTAAAACAAAATCAATTACTCCTATAGAAATTTTTTCAGACTCCACTAAAAGCTCTTTTTCATACCCTTCTGTTTTGTATATTTTGATTTGTATATCTAAAGTATCTTTATCAAAATCTTTTGGTATTTTCCCAGATATATAAATAGGTGCCTCACCTTTTTTATAGCTTTTACTTTTATCATTTAAAATAATATCTGCTTTTTCAAGCTTATCATCATCCTTTACATATCCAACCAAATGTGGTTTTATCGAATCAATTTCACATTCTAATTCTACTCTGTATATATTTGACAGCCCCCACCAAGGAAGATTCATATCTCCTAAGATGTTGATACAAGATTCTTCATCTAAGTCTATCGTCATAAAGAAACCAAACTCTTCATTTTTTATTACTTCAAAAGAGCTTATCTCATTTCCATAGTTGTTATCATCTAATACTTTACACTTCTCACCTATATAAAAATTATGAGTACTATTATAAAACTTCATCAAAACACCTCCTAGTAATCTACACCTTGCTTAACTTATTAATATATCTATTTTTATATCTATTCTTACATCTAATTTATCCTTTTTTCACTTTCTTTGTCAAAAATATGTAGATACTCCTCTTTTAGCTCAATAGAACATACTTCCCCAATTTTGTAATCCGTTGCAACATCAGTTCGGACTGTAATATCTTGATTTTCATTGTATATCGATTTTAGATATACCAGCTTCTCACTGCCCAAGTTTTCTATCAGCTCTACTACAAAGTTTTCCTTTTCTTCGCTTCTTTTTTCCCTAATCTCAATATGTTCTGGCCTAATTCCAACTACTACACATCCATCTTCTACAGCAACCTTGTACTTTTCACTTCCTACATTCAAATAATTTTCTTCAATTTTTCCTTCAATAAAATTCATCTGAGGAGCTCCTATAAATTCTGCAACAAATTTATTTTGTGGCTTAATATATAATTGATTTGGACTTCCTTTTTGCATTATTTTTCCATCTTTCATCAAGACAATAGTTGTTGCCATCGTCATTGCCTCTACCTGATCATGTGTAACATAAACAGTTGTAACTTTTAGCTTTTTGTATAGTTTCAATATTTCCGATCTTGTTTGAACTCTCAATTTCGAATCTAGATTAGAAAGTGGCTCGTCCATTAAAAACACCTTTGGATCCCTGATCATTGCCCTTGCCAAAGCTACTCTTTGCATCTGCCCACCTGAAAGCTGTCTTGGTTTTCTATCTAACAATTCTACTATCCCTAGTATTCTTGCCACTTCATTTACTTTTTTATCTACAATATCCTTAGATACTTTTTTTAACATCAACCCAATTCCAATATTTTTATAAACAGTCATATGAGGATAAAGTGCATAATTTTGAAAAACCATAGCAATGTTTCTATCCTTTGGCTCCTTTTCACTAATACATTCATCATCTATAAAAATCTGTCCACTTCCAGTTTCTTCCAAACCTGCTATTATCCTCAAAAGAGTTGACTTACCACAACCTGAAGGACCTAGAAGCACTACAAATTCTCCGTCAACTATCTCTAGGTTAAAGTTTTCAATTACATTTTGTTTCCCATCATATGATTTTGTAATATTTTTAATATTTATACCTTTCATGTAACCACCCTATTCTATCAAATTTTACTGCTCTTATTATTACTTGCAATTTTGTACATATAAGGTAATTTTAGCAAAAGCAATGATAAATAACAACTAATAGAACGTGGATAGATTGCTTATAGAAAAATCAAATATTGCGACGTTATAATATTGATAAAAAGAATAGCATATTATTTATATAGTTACAATCTTAACCTATATTTATGCTATAATTAGGTGGAATTTACTCATAAAAATAAAGTGATAAATTCTGGTATTTTATAAATATTTTTTAAAGGAGATAAAAAACATGATTAAAAAAAGATTTAGCATTTTGTTGTCCGCAGTATTAGCTGTTGGTTTATTATCAGGATGTGGCGACAAAAACAAAACTGCAACTGATTCTAATGCAGGTGGTTCAAAAGATGGA
>JBDHVM010000138.1:0-4469 GCA_039809725.1 Peptostreptococcus sp. | reverse complement strand
ATGGGGATCTGGAAACATAGTTGATTGAGAAATAATTATAATCAAAGGGAAAATAACATAATTTATAAAATTAGATGCAGGCACGCGCTGCCCTCAAAAACAAGATGAGATTTTTGTCTTCTGTGTAAACCAATGTGAATGTACAATGTTCATCATGTAGTGTCTCGTATTTATAAAAATCAACGATGGGAACACAGCCAAAAGGATAGACCCCTATAAGATAGTAAATTTGATTATGAGGGATGTGCATAATTAAAGCAAATAAGTAACACGATTTTGCCATAAAATATTACCAGTTTAGAGATCATTCAAAGCAGAACACTTTAAAATGTTAGATTAAATAGATGCCATGTTTCAATCACGAGACAACTCAGAAATGAAGAGTTGGGCCTTAAGTTTTAAATGTCGAAACAACTCAAAATTCAATTATAAGTAAGTATTAGGATAAACATAAAAAATAGCAAAGAAATATGGCCATTTTGTTGATATCTATTATCCTCAATGGACCATTTGTGTTGAAATTGCCAATCATTTAATGTGCTTAGCAATTGTCGAGAATTACAAATAATATGATTAGTTTAGGTTACACAAAAATGGACAAAAACTGAACACGCACCAATAAACCCAACCGAAGTCAGACAGAATGAATTAAAAGAGATAATAGAAGGGTAAGCATAATATTAATAGAAAGTAAAATAATCAAGTAAAAGTAAGAAAATAATAGGATGCAAACAAGAAGAATTAACAAAATTAAGACAAACATTAAAAACAATAGAAGGTGGAAAAACAAAAAGAATAGGATGAATAAAAAGGAGGTGATAAAAGTGATAAAAACGATAAGAATAAGCTACTGGAATAAAAAATATAGCGAAACGAAGATTAAGATGTTGATTTTGTTTGAATTTATAAGTGAGACAAATTCGCTAATTATAAGGATATTTTTATTGCACGCTGAAATATTATACTCGTTGATTATTCAAATGATTAAACTCGATTATCGCCCAAATAATCGCTCCTCCGAAAACTCTCTGAGGAAAAATGATAGTATGAGCCGATCTAAGCTTAAAACAGAAAGATCCATCAATTAGATCAATAAAACAGTTGCCTAAGACTTATAAAAACTATTGAAGATATAAATGAAAAATGCTAATGACCTTATTGCCAAAGTCAAATCGGATTTGAACTCGCTGGCAAGAAAATAATAGCAGAGATTAATTAATTAGCTGAGAGATATCGAGTAATAAATTCGTAGAAGCAATTTTACAGTTAAGCAAATTTAAGTAGACATATACCATCTAAAAACCAAAAATCAAAAAACTAGTACCAACCATGACGATATTAAAATCAATTTAACTGAGGAAATAAAAGTAAATCAAAATGAAATTATAAAACTGCGAAGGAAAATTCATGAAAAAAATAATTTACTAGCACACAAATGGCAACAAGTTAGAGCTGCCCAATAGCAATATGCGATCAAATTAAAGAAAGACAAAAAATAATTAATCGATTTTGCCATTTTTAAGTAGATGTAATAAAAAAGGAGAAGATAGTTAACTAAAAATGAAAAGATGGCCGAAAATAGTAAGAGAAAAATGATATCTACAATATGGTAGTCAGGACGGGACAAAACTATCATAAATAGTAACAATTTGAAAATCAACCCCGAAAACAAAACCATAAAGGATTATATGATCAGAAAGAATGTTGCAGAAAATGCATTAAAAAATGAGAAAAAGAAACACAAACAGGAAGTGGCAAACTTGATGAGTAAATTATAATTTTTGAAAGATGAAGAAAGTTAAATTGAAATGAAAATGAAAGCAAAATCAAAATAGTTGCACAACGCAGAAAAAAAATTTAGATAAAGTAGATACGAAATTCAGTTCAGCAACTGCTATAAGAAAGTATATGTATAAAATTGAGAACGGTGAAGAAATACTTTCATCATTAGATTGTGTAATTCCAAGGGCAACACTAGACATATTATCTGAGAGTAGAAAAAAAGGTTTGGAAATTATTAGTGAAGAAGATTTTTTTGAGGAAATATGCTTAACTTTAATAAGGGAAGAAGAACGATTAGAAAATTACTTTGAAGTTGTAGAGGGTATTCACAATATGCTTAGAAAACGAGCAATAGATTCTCAAAATATGGGAGAACTTATTGAGAAGTCGACATCTAAAAGGTACACTTCATCCAAAATCAGACGAACATTGTTCAATATTTTGCTAGATATAAAGAAAAAAGACGTTGAAATGATAAAAAAGATAGACAATATTCCTTATATAAGAGTATTAGCATTCAATTCAAAAGGGATAGAGATAATATCAAAAATAAAGGAAAAGTCACACGTAGAAGTAATAACAAGTCTTGCAAAATCAAAAAAAGGTGATCTATATAAAAATAATAATTTGTTCAAAACAATGATTGACTTTGATATTAAATCGTCTAATATGTTTTATCAAAAGTATTTTTCTAAGAATAGATGTATGTTTTCAAAAGGTGAGCCAGATTATATAGATTTAAGAATTGTAAATCTCAAATGAATAGAAGGATTAAGTTGTGTCATATAAAAATAATAAAAAGATTAATAAAAACGAAAATGAACACTTTTTATATATTTTTTTAAGCTAACTTATGTACTTTTTTTGAAAAAAGTGATATATTATCATTGTGTAATTAACAAATTAAATATTGGAGGTAGTAAGTAAATGAAAGTTTTAGTATTAAACTGTGGTAGTTCATCTTTGAAATATCAGTTGATAGATATGAAAAATGAGGAAGTTTTATGCAAGGGTCTAGTTGAAAGAATTGGTATAGCAGGCTCTATTTTAAAACATGAAAAAGAAGGAATGGACGAAAAACACATTGTTGAAGAACCTATGAAGGATCACAAAGACGCAATTAACTATGTTTTAAGTGCTGTTGCTGATGCAAAATATGGAGCTGTAAAGGAAATGAATGAGATAGACGCTATTGGACATAGAATAGTTCATGGTGGAGAAAAATTCGCTTCATCTGCATTATTAACTTCTGAAGTAATAGATGCTATCAATGAGTGCGTTGAGTTGGCGCCACTACACAATCCTGCAAACTTGATGGGTGTTGAAGCTTGTAAGGCTATTTTACCAGATGTTGCACAGGTTGGTGTATTCGATACTGCCTTCCACCAAACTATGCCAGAAAAATCATTCTTGTATGGACTACCATACGAATTATATAAGAAGTATGGAGTTAGAAGATATGGATTCCACGGAACATCTCATCTTTACGTTTCTCAAAAAGCTGCTGAAATGTTAGGTAAGGACATTAGTGAACTTAAATTAATTACATGCCACTTAGGTAATGGTGCTTCTATTACTGCAGTAAACGGTGGAAAATCAGTTGATACAAGTATGGGATTGACTCCTCTAGAAGGTTTGATAATGGGAACAAGATGTGGTGATATTGACCCTGCAATTGTGTCATTTATCATGAAAAAAGAAGGTTTAGATGCAGATGGTATTGATAAATTGATGAATAAGCAGTCTGGTGTTTATGGTATGACTGGTATATCATCAGACTTTAGAGATATTGAAAATGCTGCAGAAGAAGGTAATACACTTGCGAAAACTACTCTAGAAGCGTATGCTCAGAAAGTTAAAAAATACATAGGTTCTTATGTAGCTGAAATGAATGGAGTGGATGCTATAGTATTTACTGCTGGGTTAGGTGAAAATGGAATAAGCATGAGAGAGATGATTGCAAACGACATGGAGTTTTTCGGGGTTGAGTTAGATCCAGAAAAGAATAATGTAAGGGGCAAAGAAAGAATTATTTCTAAAGATTCTTCTAAAGTTAAAGTTCTACTTATACCAACTAACGAGGAACTAATGATTGCAAGAGATACAGTAAGACTTGCAAAGTAGTGTAAATATATAACTCGGCTAAAATGTCCCCTCCTCTAAACAAAGTGTAGGTGGCGGGTACATTTTGTATCTTCAGGTGGTGAGCAAATCTCGCATCGTTGAAACGCTTATGTCGAATTTTTAGCTAAAGATAAAAATTCCTTGAGCTTTGTATTGTTATAAACGATTATACAAGTAAAATAATTTTTTTGTTAGAAAAGATATAAAAATGTGTTTTTTTCTAGAATCAAGTAATAAAAGCGCTTGACAAAAGAAGCGTATGTATGTATAATAGACAAGTAATGTTTTTAGAGGTGAAAAAAATGAAGCTAAATATTGATTCTCTACAAAATAAAGAAAAGACTAATTTGGATTTTGACTTGAGTGAAAACATACAAAATCTTGTGTTTTCTGGAGTTGAATATAGTTTAGTATCACCATTACATCTAAATGGAAAAATATCAAAGGTAGGTAAAAACTTTTTGTTAAGTGCAGATGTTGATTTTGTAATTTTAACAAACTGTGGTAGATGCTTAGTTGAGGTAGAGTATCCGATAGAGTATAAAATTGATGCTTATTTGATG
>JBDHVM010000137.1:0-4470 GCA_039809725.1 Peptostreptococcus sp. | reverse complement strand
CTAGGTCAAAATATTCCTATAAAATAAAGATAACTTAGATTTAAATTGATTTTTATATTATCAAATTATTCCTATAAAAAGCCTCTAGATTATGTAATAACTTGACATAATCTAGAGGCTTTTTTAAAATTAATAGAATGCTTTAGAAAGGAAAAGGAAGAACCCCCCGACCAAGGAAAAGTTCTTCCAACCCGAATAAGAGCAAAAGCTCTTACAACTCACTATTATGATAAGATTATTTTCTAAACTTTGCAAGCATTTTAAACAAATATCTTTTGAAAACGAACTAGCAATTTTTCATGGACATATGAAAGCCATTGATTTAGAGGCTTTAGTATGTCCATTTTGTAGTGCTAAAAAAAGTTTATCTAAATTCTCATCATATAAAAGACATTTAGTAACATATGAAAACAATAACGTTCAAAATAATGTAATTACTATATCTAGATATATTTGCTCATCTTGTAAGCATACTCATGCTATATTACCAGCTGTAATAATCCCATACTTGTCATTTAGTTTTAAATTTACAATATCAATAATCTACGATTATCTTTTAAAAAAATTTAAATCTGTAGAAGCTCTATGTGAACATTATCATATTGCTATATCAACATTCTATCGAATCTTAAATAAATTTAAAAAACATAAAAAATTATGGTTAGGGCTTTTAGAAGACAAACTTACTTCAAATAAAATCTTTGCTCATACTCTTAAGAATGCTTCTTTTGCTGATGTAGAACATTTTGTAATAAATTTTTTAAACAAAACAAATATATCATTTTTTCAAGAAACGTCATGATTTTTCTAAGTATAAATATTTTCAATTTTAATAATTTGCTACCACACAATATAGAAATGGCTATTAAAATACTCAAATGATAGTATTTTTTATGAGGTGATGTAAAAAATGAAAAATAAAGAAATGATAGAAATAGCATCTATCAGGTTAGCACTAATATCTCCAGCAATAAATAATACTTATCCAGATGAATCTAAAATAGCTTATTACAGGAGGATATCATCAATTTCGATTAAGCTGCCTAACGGCAAGAATGTTTTTTATAGTCCAGGAACGTTTTCAAATTGGGAATCAGAATATAATATATTTGGTTTTGATGCACTTTTACCAAAAGCGCGTAGCGATATAGGACAAACAAGAAAATTAAATGATGTAACAATAGAGCGTATTTATTCTTTGAAAAATATATTTCCTAAAATTAACGCTACTTTGATATATCACAAACTTATAGAAGATGGATTCATAAATGAAAAAGATGTATCTATATCTACAATTCAGCGATTTATTAAAAATAATGATTTAAAATCTGCTAGAAACATCAACATTAAAGATAGAAAAGCTTTTGAAGAAGAATTTTCAACTGGTATGTATCAAGCAGATACATGTTATGGACCTTATATTACTGAAAATAATGAGAAAAAAAGAACATATTTAATTATGATAATAGATGATAAATCCAGGTTAATAGTGGGAGGAAGATTCTTTTATAATGATAATTCCTACAACTTTCAAAAAGTACTTAAAGAAGCTATCGCTAGATATGGAATACCAAATAAACTCTACCTTGATAACGGATCTTCATATAAAAATGAACAGCTAAGTCTTATATGTGGATCATTAGGAATAGTAGAGCTTCATACTATGGTAAGAGATGGAGCTTCAAAAGGTAAAGTTGAAAGAAATTTTAGGACATTAAAAAGCAGATGGCTAAACGCCCTTGACGTAGAGGCTATTTCTTCTATAGCGCAGCTAAATGATGAATTATTTAGCTACATTAATAAACATAATATAACCATTCATTCTTCTACAAATGAGAGGCCAATAGAACGATACCAAAATGATGTAGCACTCATAAAAGTAGCTTTTGATAATGAATGGCTAGATAATTGTTTTATGAATCGTATTGAAAGAAAAGTAAATAACGATGCAACTGTAAAAATCGACAATATTTCTTATGATGTTCCTATGCAATTCATAAAGCAAAAGGTTCAAATAAGGTATCTTCCAGATGATATGGATAGTGCCTTTATCTACTATGAGAACAGTAAATATAGTATTAGAAAAACAAACAAGATAGAGAATTGTAAAACAAAGCGTAAAAATCAATTTAGTATAGATTATTCAAAGGACGGTGTAAAATATGTTTAAACATTTTTATGGTATGAGTACAAACCCTTTTGAAAAAGGAATTAAAGAAAAAGATGCATATCAATCAAAGGATTTAAAAGAAATGATTTCTAGACTAGAATATCTTAATGAAAATAGAGGAATAGGTTTATTTACAGCAGCTCCTGGAAGCGGCAAAACTTTTGCGCTACGCTGTTTTGCTAAAAAAGTAAATCCTAACTTAACAAAGGTTATATATCTTTGTTTTACTACAGTAACAACAACTGAATTTTATAGGCAGTTTTGCATAGCTTTAGGTATTGAACCTTCTTCTAGAAAATCGGATATGTTTAGAAACATTAAAGATTATATGCAAAGCATGAGCATGGATAAACGATTACACTATATATTAGTGTGGGATGAAGCACAATATCTTAATAATGACATTTTGAAGGATTTAAAATTGCTAATGAATTTCTCTATGGATTCAAAAGATTGTTTTTCTTTAGTCTTAATAGGGCAACCTATGCTCAATAATATACTAGAAAAACAAATACATGAAGCTTTAAAGCAAAGAATTATAATAAACTATAACTTTGAAGGTATTAGCGAAGATGAGTCCATTGAGTATATTCATACTAGATTGTCACTTGCTGGTGCTTCCATAGAAATATTTGATAAAAATGCTGTACTTGCAGCCTTTAGAAGTTGTATGGGTTCGGTTAGAAGACTAAATATGATTCTTTATAAATCCTTAATAATTGGTGCACAACACGAGAAAACTATAATTGATACTGATATAATAATGGCTGCCGCCAATGAAATATCATTATTATAAAAACTAAGAGCGAAAGCTCTTTTTTTATTGTACTTTATAAGTTAAATTAAGAAAGTCTAATTGCATTGAAGAGCAATTCAAATTAGGATTAAAATGATTTTTCAATAGAAATAAAGTGATTTCATAGGAATAATTTGAATTTTTCTACAATATTCTTATAGAAATAATTTGACGTTTGAATTAGCTAGAATTTGACGTTTAACAATAAAATGAGCCATTGATTTTGACTTACTCATCTCATGTTTTTTCTTAAAAAGTTCTTTTTCTTCTGTTGTCAGCTTAATTTCAAGACGTTCGTTTCTAAATCTGTTTGTCATATGAATCCTCCCTTTCTTTTTTATTTAAACAGGGTATTAGGGGTGTCCCCTAAATCATTCCGATAGGAACAAGTAGAAAATTGAATAAAAAGAAGCGAGCCCAAAAGGGTCCGCTTCATCAATTTTCTCGTAAGTGTCCGTACACTTACTGTGCTTGCTCATATACTAATCGTGTAAGAACAACTTTAAGCATAATATTTATATTATTATACCATAGTTTGGAAAAATAAAAAATTATATTTCATCAACGTTTCATAAAAGGTGTGTAGAATATTATTGAAAGTAGTTATAAACTGCTGTTGTGTAAAAATAAAGGAGGAAAAATTTATGAAAAAAATAGTATCAAGAGGAGCATGTGTATTACTTACGTTATGTTTGAGCTTAAGTGCAGTTGGCTGTCAAAAAAGTAATGAAAACAATAAAATTAAAGAAGGACAATCCATAAGTTCTGAAGAAGCAGGCATGTCAAATAATGCAAATGGCAAAAATGAAACTTTTAAACCGTCAGATTATACATTGGAGGCAAAGGAAGAATATGTTTATGAATATTTAGGGCTTAAATTCAAACTCTCAGACAAAGTTAAAAAGTATATGACGGATAAAAAGATAGCGATGTTAGATGATCAAAGTCCTATAGATAAAGAACTAAAGTATGCTATTTTGACATTTGAAAAAATGACGGAAGAACAAAAAAATGCAGTTATAGAAAAAATGGGCGATGGTTATGAAAAATGGAAGAATGGGCTTGAAAGAATTGGGACTATTGGTATATTTGAAAAAAATATGTCAGAAGAAAAAATATCTGAAATTACAAGATGTGATACTCATACTAAAATAGGAGTTTCAAGTGATGGAAAATACGATTGCTATTTAAGCACAAATAGCGGAGCTGAAAGTAATCTTCTGGATGAATTAAAAAGAACTGAGATGCAAATTATAGATAAAAAAGAACGTCCGGAAAATGGTTTCGTTTTATCAGAAAAAACTGATTTAGAAAATACAGAAGCATTTAACAAAGAATCGGTTAAAGATTTACGTAAACTATCAACAAAGGACATAAATGGCAAGGATTTTACAAGTAAAGATTTTGAGAAGTATGATCTTACTATGTTAAATGTATTTGCAACTTGGTGTACAGCTTGTGTAAAGGAAATTCCTGATTTGGTTGAGGTTCAGAATGAAATGAA
>JBDHVM010000136.1:0-4472 GCA_039809725.1 Peptostreptococcus sp. | reverse complement strand
ATATGATTTTTATGATAGAATTAAATAAAAGAGCTATTAAATGAATATCTTCGAGGTGAATGATTTGGTGGAAATATTTAATTTAATTTTGGAAACTGATTTTGAGTTTAGAGTAGTGAATAGAGAAAAAGAGAATATTGATATCTTTGTAGATATTGCAAACCGTGCAGTAAATATAGTAGATGAGTGTTCTGACTTTTTTAATTCGAGAATACAATTTCCAAAAGTGAGAGCTGTACTATTACGAATTTCATCGGAGAATCAAAATATGACGGTGCATATTTTACGAGATATAGATCTTTTTTCAGCATTTGCAAACTTTGAAATTGACTATTCGGATTCTGTAGTTCATATAAAAAAAATAGGACAATATGCTGTAATAGAAAAAACGAAAATATAGAAATGATTTGTACATTAAAAAAACTAAAAAGCTCAATTATAACAATTGATAAATTATATAAAAAGAAAAAGGGGTTAAAAATAAACTGAACTTATTGTGTTGGTTTGGCAAAAAAGTAAGTGATAGAATAGTATGTAAAGATGGGTGGTGTTTATTATGAGTGGAGTTTTAGAGCATAAGTGTCCTTCGTGTGGAGGTTCTGTAAAGTTTGATGCGGATAGTCAAAAGGTTGTTTGTCCGTATTGTGGTACTCATTTTGAGATTGAAGATTTTGAGGATAAGAAAAATGACTTTGAAAAAGAATCAATACATTACGATGATGCTGAAAAAGAGAAAACGTATGTTGAGAATGAAACAAGCTCTGATGATAATAACATTGGAGATACCGAAGATTCTGAAACAGAAAATATCATAACTGATGAGTTACAACTATTTTCATGTAATTCCTGTGCAGCAGAGCTTTTATGTGATGAAAATACAGTTGCTACAAAGTGTCCTTATTGTGATAACGATGTTGTATTAACGGGTAGAGTATCTGGACAGCTTAAACCTGATTTTATTATACCTTTTAAGTGGAATAATAAAGAAGCTCGGGAATCTCTGAAGAAACATTTGGTAGGTAAGAAATTACTTCCAAAAGTTTTCAAGGATGAAAATCACATTGATGAGGTAAAGGGTGTATATGTACCATATTGGTTGTTTGATTTTGAAATAGAGGGTAAAGCCACATATGAAGGTAAGAGAGTTACTATTACGAGAAGTGGTGACTATGAGTATAAAAGGACTGATTACTACAAGATAAAGCGAGAGGGTGGAGCGAGTTTTATATCGATTCCAGCTGATGGATCGTCAAAACTTGATGATAAGCTGATGGAGTCTGTAGAACCATTTGATTACAGTGATTCAAAAGATTTTCAGACGGTGTATTTGTCAGGGTTCATGTCTGATAAATACGATGTAAAAAAAGAAGATGTAAGAGACTCAGTTTTTTCTAGAGCGGAAAACAGTGTTTTTAACTTTCTTGAAAATGGAATATATGGATATGACATGGTCAGTGAAAAAGATAGAAATGTCAAGACTTTGAGTAGCAATGTTAAATATGCAATGATGCCAGTGTGGATATTAAATACAACTTGGAAGGATAAAAATTATATATTTGCTATGAATGGGCAGACAGGAAAATTTGTAGGTGACTTACCACTTGATAAAAATGCTTTAATTAAATGGCTGGTCGGTGTCTTTATTCTGTGCTTGGTGGTATTGTTGCCACTATTGGTATTGCTATAGGGGGAGTGAGTTATGAAAAAAATATTAAGTAAAATAATAATGTCTTTATTTATAGTTACTCTTCTACCTATTATGGGATTAGCAGAGGGTACAGATTATTCAATAGGAGGGAGTGCGGAACTATCAAACAAACCATATGTTTTTGATGGTGCTGGTGTCCTAGAACAAAAAACAAAAGATGATCTTAATAAAATATCTAAAGAAATAAAAGAAAAGTATGATGCGGATATGGTCTTTGCAACTGTTGATAATCTGGGTGAAAAGACAGCAACTCAATATGCAGATGATTATTTGCATTATAATGGATATGGATCAGGAAACGACAAGTCGGCAACTTTATTTATGATTAGTGTAAAGGATCGTAAGTGGGCTATATCAACAAAAGGACGAAGCATTGATGTATTTACAGATGCGGGTCAAAAGTATATTATTAATAATATAAAAAGCTCATTGAAAAAAGATGACTTCAACCAAGCTTTTGCAAAATTTGGGAGTTACTCAATAGATTTCTATAGACAAGCAAAAGAAGGTAAGCCATATGATAAAGGTAATATGCCGAGAGACTCGAAATTCTATTTAATCAGGGTAAGTATAGCAGTTTTAGCATCGGCAGCGATTTCTATTATTGTTTCTTTTGTGCTAAAAAATCAATTAAAATCAGTGGCATTTAAGGGAGAAGCAAATGACTATATTAAAGAGGACACTATGAAGGGTGATACAGTTGAAGAGGAGTTTTTAAGATCAAACACTGTGTCCACATATATAGGTGACTCAAATAGTGGCTCAGGGGGTAGCAGTACTCATTCTTCTTCGGGTGGTACAAGTGGTGGAAGTTCTGGAAGTTTTTAATCTAAGATGCTCACTATATACTAGATTAAAAAAACATTTATGCTTAGAAAATAGTTAAAAAATATATGTATAAATTTATAGAAAAACAATAAAAAAAGATGATAAAAAAGCTTGATAATAATGCGTAACAGCAATTTATCAAGCTTTTTATATGTAAACTATTATCTACTTGTTTCATGCAGATAACGACACATGAATTTTTATAATTTATTTCCACACTCAGGGCAGAATTTTGGTGCTTGTTGTGGATCATTTGGCTTCCATCCACACTTACTACACTCTATAGATGGTTTTTTCAGTCCACATTCAGAGCAAAAGTTTCCAGCATTAGAAATGTTACAAGACGGGCAAGTCCAATTTCCAGCAGATTCAGGTTTCTTTGAACCACATTCTGTGCAAAATTTACCTGTTGCTATATTACCACAACTACAGTTCCAAGAATCAACATCTTCTTGTTGTTGCTGTTGTTGTTGCTGTTGCTGTTGCTGTGCACCCATGTTATATAGATTTTGTGCATTAAGACCTCCTGATTGCTGAGCCATATTAAGTCCCATAAATCCCATCATAGCACCACTCTCATTACTAGCAGCCATTCTCATAGCATCTGCCTGCGCACCTACAATACTTGCAGCTGCCATAGTAGGATCCTTCATTACAGCACTTTTTTGAAGCTGTTTAATCATATCTTCATCTTCTTTGTTTGCTACAATTGAATTTACTGCAAAAGAAACAATCTTAATTCCTCTAAGCTCTGTCCACTTTTTGCTCAAAATTTCATTAAGAGCATCTGAAAGCTCAACAGCATGACCTGGAAGAGCGCTGTATCTAATACCCATTTCAGAAATTTTGGAAAATGCAGGTTGAAGAGATGTCAGCAATTCACTTTTTAACTGCTGATCGATTTGACCACGAGTATATTCAGATTCAACATTTCCCGTCACATTTGTATAGAATGTAACTGGATCGACAATTTTATAAGAATAAACACCATTACATCTTATTGCGATATCTACATCTAGACCAATATTTCTATCAACTACTCTAAAAGGAACAGGATTTTGTGTTCCGTACTTATTGTCTAATATTTCCTTTGTATTGATATAATATATTCTCTGGTCCTTACCTGTATCACCACCGAAAGAAAATCTTCTCCACATATTCATAAAAGTTTCTTTTACACTATCTTGGAGATCTCCAGTAAATACACTAGGCTCAGTAGAGGCATCGAACGTAAAAAGTCCAGGTTCTGCACAGACTTCAACTATCTTGCCTTGCTCTACTAAGACCATACACTGACCATCTGCAACTGCAATACCACTACCACTAGAAATTAAGTTGTCACTGCCTTTTGTATTTGAAGATCTGTCAGAAACTCTTTTGACACCTTTTGTAACAAGTACGTCGCTTTCAAGAGATTCACAATAAAAAAATTCTTTCCACTGATCAGCTAATGCACTTGTAACTGAACCCATACCAGCTTTGATTAAACCCATAATAATTCCTCCATTCAATAATATAATCAATGAGATGAAATTTTATCTACAATGATTAGAAATAATAAAACGATTAGTATTAAAGCATTATTTTACATTTGTTTTTGTTGTGTTAAATCAATAATATCATAAAAGTGAAAATAATTCATTATTTAGAGATAAAAGAAAAGTAAATTGAAAGAAATAATTTTAAAAAGTAACGAATAGAAGGAGAAAATTTATAATCAAGTTAAAAAAAATTATTTATTGAAAGTATTATAGATAATGTTTTCATTGTAATACATTAATTCTATATATAAAATTGATATATACATATCAATTATATAAAGATATAATATAGTTATAAGGATTTTTCACAGTTAAAAAGTCCGTTATTTTTGTTTTGTATAACTGTTAGTTATACTTAGAAAGAAATGAGGGTAATTATGAAAAGTATTAAAAAG
>JBDHVM010000135.1:0-4513 GCA_039809725.1 Peptostreptococcus sp. | reverse complement strand
TCTTTATACACGACTTATCCATCTTCCTTATTAATCCTGGTTCTCTAAGAGGCTTCATTCCATATTTTTTACTCCTTTTCTTTATTATTACAGAAAGTAAGTCAATAAATTCTAAACCACTTTCTTTACAATAATCCTTAGCATATTCAGCCAGGTCTTCGCTCACTATACTATACATTACTAGAGCGTCTTCCTCTTTAGCTTTATTCAGTACCTCTTTTAGTAATTCTATATTATTAACAAACGGAAATCTTTTAATATCCCAACTCTCGCGGTTTTGAAACTGATATATACTTGCCTTAGCAATTGTTCTAGCTGTTTCTCCCAAAGAATCTGATATTATAAATATCATTAAATTATTATCCATAGTTCCTCCTGTTATTATTATTTTGTAATTTCAACAAAAAGTCTTGTAATAAGCGTTTTTGAAATCTTTCCAACGATTTTCATCTTTTGATTTTCCTCATCAATATACCTAACTACAGGTAAACTATCAACTTCTCTTTTAACAAGGCGTATTGCAGCATCATTAATATAGTCGTCTTCTTCTACTATTGCAATATTGGGTACTCTAGTCATTATCATTCCAACAGGAAGCTTGTAAATATCAGAACCTCCTATAGTCGACTTAAGCAAATCTTTCCTTGATACCACTCCGCATAAGCAATCATCATCATCAATGATAAATACACCACCTGAGTCCTCTAAAAATATATTAACTATCACGTCATACACCGAGTCATCTTGCCTTGCAGTCAAAGGCACTCCCATTACATCAGAGACTTTAACATTCTTCATGGAGCAATTTTCATTGGCAAAATTACCTTCGCCAACATAAAAATAACCAACCTTAGGCCTTGCATCTAAAATCCCTGTCATTGTCAAAACAACCAAATCTGATCTCAAAGTTGCTCTTGTCACAGATAATTTATCGGCAATTCTCTCTCCTGTAATAGGTTCATTTTCTTTTACAATTTCTATTATTTTTAATTGTCTCTCATTAAGTTGAATGTCAATCACCTACTTTCGAAATATTATCGCATTTTTATGATGTAATACGTGTATTGTGATACACCATTTATATATAGTATATTATAATACTATGTTTATCAATAATCAATAGTTTATTAAAATTTATTCTAGAATTAAATAACAGCCCCATCTTATCAGATAGACTTACTGACAAAATGGGGCTGTATTTTACATATGTATAGCCAATTATTGATATTATTATATAGTCAATATCCTACAATATTTCTATTTCTAGACATTCTTACTTATAAACTATTTTTGAAAGATCACAAATAGTCAACATAGAATCATAGATACTCTTTAGCAGTGAAAGTCTGTTATTTCTTATAGAAATATCCTCGTCCATTACCATTACCGAATTGAAAAACTCGTCTATGTAAGGTTTCAAAGTAGCAAAACTATCAAGTGATTTAGTATATTCTTTTTCTGCCATCAATTTTTGTATATCTTTGTTCACTTCATTGAATTTATTATTTAATTCAATTTCAGAATTCTCAACAAATAGCTTTTCGTTAATTTCTGATTCATTTGCACCTTCAGCTAGTGTCGATACTCTATTAAATGCTACTAACATATCTGTTAATGAATCTCTATCTATCCATCTATTAATTGACTCTGCTCTTGAATAAAGGTCCGCTATATTTTTTTCATCTGTAGATAGTATAGCTTCTACAACGTCGTATCTTATTCCAAGATCCTTAAACATAACCTTTGTTCTATCATTAAAGAATGCTACAATTGACTTGATTACTTCTTCTTTGTTAAATTCTATTTCACTATACTGTGATAAAGCAATTTCTGCCAGCTTATGAATATCTACATCTATATTCTTTTCTAGTAATATAGTCAAAATACCCAGACACTGTCTTCTTAGTGCAAATGGATCTGCAGATCCTGTAGGTTGTATTCCAATTGCAAAGAATCCTGCTATGGTATCCATTTTGTCAATTATTGACAGTATTGAACCTTCTAAACTTGTAGGTAGAATATCACCACTGAATCTTGGTAAATAATGCTCATAAATTGCTTGCGCTGTCAGATTAGATTCACCTTCTAATTTCGAATACTCCATGCCCATGTATCCTTGTAACTCATCGAATTCAAAAACCATATTTGTCACTAGGTCAGCCTTGCACAAAAATGCCGCTCTCTCAAATTCAGATTGGACTAAGTTGAAATCCTTTCCTATTAATTTAGACATTTTAAATATTCTATCCGATTTATCTAATAGTGTACCCAATTTTTCTTGGAAAACAACTGTATCTAGTTTATTTCTATAAAATTCAAGACTTCTTGCTCTATCTTCCCTGAAAAAGAACAGTGCATCTGCGAGTCTGGCTTCAAGCACTTTTTCATTACCTTTTTTTACATTCTCGATCATATAATCATTACCGTTTCTAACAGCTATAAAATATGGCAATAATCTGCCATCACTTCCGACCACTGGAAAATATCTCTGATGGGCTTTCATTGGAGTTTCAACTACCTCTTTTGGTAGTTCTAAATATTCTTTATCAAACTCACCATAGAATGCTGTTGGGTATTCAACTATATATGTAAGTTCATCAAGAAGATCTTCATCAGCTTCTACTACCCCATTTACACTCTTTGCTACCGAATCAATTTGATTAGAAATCAGCTCTCTTCTTTCACTTTGATCAAGTATGACAAAGTTTTCTCTAAGTTTTTTAAAGTAATCATCAATACTATTTACAACTATCGATTTTTCACCTAAGAACCTATGACCCACAGTAACGTTGGAAGCAACTATTCCTTCCATATCCACAGGCACCACTTGGTCATTTAATAAGGCAACTAACCATCTAATTGGCCTTACAAATCTCATGTTTTTACCACCCCAACGCATAGATTTAGGGAATACTACATCCTTTACAATCTTTGGAAGTATTTCTAGAAGTACCTTATCTGTATCCAAGCCGTCTTCTTTTATTGTAGCAAAAATATATTCTGTCCCATCTATTTCTTTATAGTAAATGTCTTTTTCATCAAGCCCTTTACCTCTCATAAATCCAAGTGCTGCCTTTGTAAACTCACCGTTTTCAGTGACCGCTATCTTCTTGGAAGGTCCTTTTACCTCTTCTTTAAGATCGGCTTGTCTTTTTGAAATATCATTCACAATTAAAGTCAACCTTCTTGGTGTTGCTAAAGTTGTAATCGATTCAAAAGCAATTCTTCTATCCTTTAACTCTTTTGTTAAATTGTCTTTTAATTGCTTTAATGTAGATTCCACAAATCTTGATGGCATCTCCTCTACACCGATTTCATATAGTAGATTATTGTTCATTATCTTCACCCGCCTTCAGTAATGGGAATCCCAGTTCTTCTCTCTGTTTTACATATGTTTCTGCTACGACCTTAGCAAGATCTCTAATCTTACCAATAAAAGCTGCTCTTTGGCTTACCCCAATTGCACCTCTTGCTTCTAATGTGTTAAATGTATGAGAACACTTTAACACATAATCATAACACGGTATCACAAGTCCTAAATCTGCAAGTCTAAGGGCTTCAGCTTGGTACATATCAAATATTTTAAACATCATTTCAGGGTTACACTCATCAAAAGAGTATCTTGAATTTTCATATTCTTGCTTCTTAAATACCTCACCATATGTAATATTATCATTCCACATTAAATCATACACACTGTCCACGTCTTGAAGATACATTGCAATTCTTTCAAGACCATATGTTATCTCACCAGTTTCTAATTCACACTCTATATTTCCAACTTGCTGGAAATATGTAAACTGAGTTATTTCCATACCATCTAACCATACTTCCCATCCAAGTCCCCACGCACCAACTGTAGCAGCTTCCCAATTGTCTTCCACAAATCTGATGTCATGTTCATCTGGATTAATACCAATCTCTCTTAATGAATCTAAATACATATCTTGTATATCATCTGGAGATGGCTTTAAAATAACCTGAAACTGATGATGTTGGTACAATCTATTTGGGTTTTCTCCATATCTACCATCTGCTGGTCTCCTTGATGGCTCAACATAGCAAACACTCCATGGTTCTGGTCCTAACGATCTTAAAAATGTGTTTGGATTCATTGTTCCAGCACCCTTTTCAACATCGTAAGGTTGAGTCATTATACACCCTTGCTTCGCCCAGAATTTTTGCAAAGCTAATATCATATCTTGAAAATTCATATACTCCTCCTAATTGATAGTTTTTATTTTTGTATTATATTTTTGTATTATATTTTTGTATTATATTTTTGTTTTTAGATTTTTTTCGCCATTATAATAGCACTTTTATTTTTCATCCTCATTTATCAGTTCATCTGTAATATCATCAGTATTTTCATCATCACTTTCAACAACTTCTGACTCTTCTTCAAAACTTTTCTTGACATTTTCAAATGAATTAAAAATCATATCCTTGAGAATTTCAATTTTTTCTCCATTAAGTTCCCCAAGATTTACTTCTTCACCACTATCTTCGTCTG
>JBDHVM010000134.1:0-4548 GCA_039809725.1 Peptostreptococcus sp. | reverse complement strand
TATTTGAAAAACTTGGATATAATGTAAATCCAAGCTACGACTCTCATAGAAGTGACATCATTCAAATAGTTCAACTAAAAAATGCAGATCAAGTCATAAAATTTTGTGAAGGCGTCCAAAAGGCAGCTCCAGTCGACTCATTTGTTACTCCAGTACCTTGGGCAATGCCAGGTTATGATGATGAGGTTATTATGGCTGCAGGAGCATTTATACAAGGATCATCTATCGAGCTAAGTGCTGATGCACCGATAAGAGAGCCATTTAACGTATATTTTCAAGGTGGTCTTACATATGATCACTCAAAAATGGGATCACTTAAGGCACTTCAGAGTATGGGATTAATTTAATATTTCTAAAATAGATCTTATCAAATAATTGATGATATAACTTATAATAAAAAAATAATATATTATAAAAGCTTAAAGTGATAAACAAGCAAAAAAATGGCTATTTTAAACATTTTAATGTGTAAAATAGCCATTTCATTGCTTATTAATAAGATTAGTCTATCACTTGGCGAAGATGTCCGCCACCTCTAAATAAAGTGTAAGTAGCGGGTACATCTTGGATTTTTATGCGGTGATCATATCTCCAGCCTCGTTGAAACGCTTTATGTAGATTTTTAGCTAAAGCTAAAAATTCCTTGAGATTTGTCTTGTTATAATACCTAAAGATCTATTGGATTTATAACTACGTTTAAATCAGAAAGATATTTCTTTATTCCATCAAGCGAAATAGTCACCATCTTATAGTTCACATTAGGATGAAAATTCAAATCTTCTCCTGTCATAACATTCTTATCTAAGTAAAAAGTTACCAAACCTTTTGTATCATTAATCATAGAAAAAGGATTTACAGACCCAGGAAGTAAACCTAGTACATCCATAAGTCTTTCTGGAGAAGCAAAAGAGAGTCTAGTTGATCCTATCTTGTCCTTCAATCCCTTTATATCAACTTCAGCATCGTCTTTTGCAGTTACAAGGTAATATTTATCTCCCTTTGCGTTTCTCAAGAATAAATTTTTACAGTGAATACCTTTTGCCTTATCTTTAATTGATTCAAGTTCTGCAGCAGTGTAAAGTGGCTCGTGTTCTATCACTGAATACTCAATACCTAATTCATCTAACTTATCATAAATTATCTTTTCATTTTCTAGAATTTCCATATTATCCTCCATTTTTTAATAATTACTGACAATTATACCATACTAAGTTTTAATGTACAATTACTTGGGGTATATATTATGATATTATATTCATTACCGTATATTGTGCCCTAAATTATACCTTTTAGGTTTTTATACTATATATGGTGATGAATTTATGTCCTTTAAATTTTTTAATAATTTTTTTACTTATTTTAATTAAGTTTTTAGTGGTGTATTTAGTGCTAAAAAGTTTAAGACATATGTTCTGAATATTATGATACCGATTCACACAGAAATAAGTTAAGTTTTTAAAAAAATCAAGTAAAATTAATAAAAAATTTCACTTGTTTTATATTTTAAAATAACGTATACTAAGTAACGTAGACACAATATATTGTGGTTAGTTGTTTTTTTTAACCCATATGTTGTAGCAACAATGTATTTTCATTGTACTTTAATCTACAAATGCATTTATACATTTTATATCATACGAAAAAAATTTACAAAGAATGAAATTATAATTATTATACAGAAAGCGAGAGATTGATAGATGAACGTTATAAAAAGAGATGGTACTACAGTACCTTTTGACAGATCAAAGATTAGAATAGCTGTAGAAAAAGCAATGAAAAATGGAAGTGGTCTATATCACCCTGATATTGCTGAAGCAGTAGCTAGAGATTGTGAAAATCACTTTAAGGAAGCACACGAAACTCCAACTATTTATAAAATTGAAGGATTCGTATACGATAGACTTATTCACTATAATCATAGTGAAACAGCAAGAGCATACGAAGGATATAGAGCCGTACAGCAGTTTAAGAGACAGGTAAATACTACTGATGACTCAATTCTTGAATTAATGAGAAAATCAAATGAAGATATCATGATGGAAAACTCAAATAAAAATGCTGTGATCTGTTCGACACAAAGGGATCTGATCGCAGGGGAAGTTTCTAAAGATATTGCAAGAAGAAAACTTATCCCACCGCATATAGTACAGGCGCATGATGAAGGTGCTCTACATTGGCATGATATGGATTATACTCTACAACCAATCTTTAACTGTTGTCTTGTAAATATTCAAGATATGCTTGACAATGGTACAGTAATCAACGAAAAGATGGTAGAATCGCCAAAATCATTTTCAACAGCTTGTACAGTTACAACTCAGATAATGGCTCAAGTTGCTAGTAACCAATACGGTGGTCAGAGTATATCTATCAAACATCTTGCACCTTACTTGAGAAGAACAAGAGATAAATTTTATAAATTTTATCTTGAAAAATACAACGATGAAAAACTTGCAGATGAACTTGCAGATGATATGATGCTAAAAGACCTAAAAGACGGGGTTCAAACTATTAGATACCAATTGTCAACTCTAATGACTACAAATGGTCAGGCTCCTTTTGCTACAATTTATCTTGAAATTGAAGAGGGTAGTGAATTTGAACATGAAATGGCACTTATTTGTGAAGAAATGATAAATCAAAGACTAGAAGGAATGAAAAACTATAAGGGTCAAAATATCGGTGAGGCATTCCCTAAACTAGTTTATCTTTTGGATGAACATAACTGTTTAGAAGGTGGAAAATATGACTATATTACAAGAATGTCTGCTGAATGTACTGCAAAAAGGCTTGTTCCAGACTACCAAAGTGCAAAGTTAATGAAGAAAAATTATGGATCAACATTCCCACCAATGGGCTGTAGATCACATCTAGCACCTTGGAAAGATGAAAATGATGAGTTAAAATGGTACGGAAGATTTAATCAGGGTGTAGTTTCTCTAAATCTTCCTCAGATAGCAATCCTTTCTAAAGGAAAAATGGGGCAATTTTGGAACATACTAGATCAAAGACTGGATCTATGCAAAGATGCGCTTCTATGAAGACATAAAATGCTCCTAGGAACACTTTCAGACGTTTCACCTATACATTGGCAGCATGGTGCTATTGCTAGACTTGAAAAGGGCGAAAAAATAGATAAATTGCTAAAAGATGGATATTCAACTATATCTTTGGGATATGTTGGTATATATGAAATGGTATATGCTATGTTAGGTGTAAGCCATACAACTCCAGAAGGCGAAAAGTTTGCACTAGATGTAATGAGACATATGAAAGATTCTTGCGATAGATGGAAGTATGAAACTGGATTAGGATTTAGTTTATATGGAACTCCTGCAGAGTCACTAGTATATAGATTTTGTAGAATAGATAAAGCTAGATTTGGCGAAATAGAAGGTGTAACAGATAAACTTTATTACACAAACTCGTATCATGTAAATGTATGTGAAGAAATTGATGCATTTAACAAATTGAAATTTGAATCTCAGTTCCATGACATTTCAACAGGAGGATGTATTTCTTACATAGAAGTACCTGATATGTCAAAGAACCTTGAAGCAATACAGCAAGTTATAAATTTCATTTACCATAACATTCAATACGCAGAAATCAATACTAAACCAGATATTTGTTATAAATGTGGATTCACAGGTGAAATTCAGGTAGATGAAGATCTTCAGTGGTACTGCCCATCTTGTGGAAATACAGATCAGGATGAAATGCAAGTAATGAGACGTACTTGTGGATATATTGGTACTAACTTTTGGAACAAAGGTCGTACACAAGAAATAGGAGATAGGGTACTTCATCTTTAGATTCTAAAATCGGCAGAGTCGTGCCAAAACTCTAGTCGAAGTGCACGTGATATATATAGTTTAGTTGTATAAAGACTTTATGTTAAATATAAGTCTTTATATAATAAATTCTATCTAATAGATTAAATAAAAGTTATTATAAAGAAGGATACTTAGTTTTGATACTTAAGTATCCTTTTTTCGATGAATTTTTATATAAATTAAGAAATATGTAATAATAAATGCGAATATAGATATGAAAGGCTATTCAAAATATTTAATGGATTTGTAAAATATCATGATAAAACTACAAAATAAAATACTCGGAGGTGAGCATGTGGTTGAAAAAATCGATCAATACGATCAATACCTAGATAAAAAAATAATTAAAAATTTAATATCTAAAAACGAAATTGGAATAGAGCTCCTTATAGAAAAATATGGTACTTTTATAAAGAGCATTGTGTATCATAAACTTGGCAACAAGAAGGAAGATTGCGAAGAATGTATAAATGACATATATCTATCTATTTGGAAAAATATAAATCAATTTGACTTTAATAGAAATAGTCTAAAAAACTGGATAGCTGGAATTTGCAGGTATAAAACAATCGACTATATGAGAAAGATATATCGTGAGCTTGAACGAAATGACATTAACTCAATTACAGAAGTTGGTCAATATGATTCAAATCTATTAAATATAGAAAATAATATTTATTCAGAAATTGAGCGATTATTGGACGGTCTTAGC
>JBDHVM010000133.1:0-4574 GCA_039809725.1 Peptostreptococcus sp. | reverse complement strand
GTAGGTCTTTAAGAAGTATCACATAATCTCTTGAGAACATTCTAACATCTAGAGCTACTTGATCATTTCGACTTCTTGCAGTATGAAGTTTTTTACCAAGCTCACCAATTTTGTCTATTAATATTGCCTCTATATTCATATGTATATCTTCATGGGAACTTGTGAATTTTACCTTTCCCATTTCTATATCTTCCTCAATTTCTGTCAATGCATCTATTATTTTTTTTGCCTCTTCAATATCAATTATCCCAGTCTTTCCTAACATTTTCGCATGAGCCTTACTTCCCAATATATCATAATGATATAACTTCCAATCAAACGAAATCGAAGAATGAAAATCTTCCATCAATTTATCTGTATTTTTTTGAAATCTACCACCCCACAACTTTTCCATATATTCCTCCACATCATTTCTATTATTATATACAGTTTTTCAACACATATTTTAAATTATCTTTACAATCTACTTGGCGTTTTTTTCCATCATCATTGCATTTACCTTTAATGGTAAACCAAATAAGTTTATAAATCCTTCAGCATCTTTCTGATTATACACATTGTCTTCACCAAAAGTCGCAATTTCTTCACTATAAAGTGAATATGGCGATGTCATTCCTGCTGGTGTGCAATTCCCTTTATAAAGTTTTAGTTTTACTTCCCCTGTGCAAGTGGTCTGTGTACTTTTTATAAACTCATCGAGTGCAACTTTCAATGGAGTATACCAAAGTCCATCGTATAATAGTTCTGAGTATTTTATTGCTACAATTGACTTAAATGACATTGTCGCTCTGTCCAAAGTCAAGCTTTCTAAACACTTATGGGCATCCATTAATAGCGTTCCTCCCGGTGTTTCATAAATACCTCTGGACTTCATTCCTACAAGTCTATTTTCTACCAAATCCAAAATACCTATGCCGTGATTTGCCGCAATTTCATTTGCCTTTTCCAATAATTGAAGTGGATTCATTTTTTCACCATTTATTGCTATTGGGTAGCCTTTTTCAAATGAAATAGTAACATATTCAGCCTTGTCAGGAGCATCTTCAGGTTTTTTGCAAATCAAGCATATATCGCTTATTGGTTCGTTTGCAGGATTTTCCAGATCTCCTCCCTCGTGACTTAAGTGAAGAACATTTCTATCCATACTATATGGTCTTTTTTTAGTAACAGGAACTTCTATTCCATGTTTTTTTGCATAATCTATAGCATCCTCCCTTGATTTTATATCCCATTCTCTCCAAGGTGCTATTATCTTCATGTTTGGACTAAGTGCCTTAATAGTCAACTCGAACCTTACTTGATCATTTCCTTTTCCTGTTGCACCATGGCAAATATACTCTGCACCCTCTTTTTTTGCAATGTCAACAAGTGCTTTGGAAATCAGTGGTCTAGCCACTGATGTTCCCAAAAGATATTTGCCTTCGTAAACTGCACCTGATGCAATTAATGGCCATACATAGTCTTTTACAAATTCCTCTTTTAAATCTACTATATAACACTTGCTCGCTCCACTTTTTAAAGCCTTCTCATATACTATATCAAGTTCTTCGCCTTGACCAACATCACCACAAACTGCTATTACTTCACTATCTTCGTAATTTTCCTTTAACCAAGGAATGATCACCGAAGTATCCAAACCTCCTGAATACGCTAATACTATCTTTGTCATATTTATTCCTCCACCACATCTGTGTTTCACCTTCTATTTTAGTTTTTGTTTATTAGATTTATTTGTCATATTTTTTATTTATCTTTATTACTACTCGCAATATCTACATTCTTTTTTAATATTTTTTCATATTCACCTGAATTTTTAAGTTCAGTTATTACTTCATCCATTATTTTAATTAATTCTTTATTATTTCCTTTTTTTATAGCAATCGCCATTGTTTCTCCACCTTTATAACTTTTTAAGTCTAGATTTTCTTTTATTTTTATTCCATCATACTGTTTCACATTTATTTGTGCTACTGTTGTATTTACAACTATCGCATCTATATTTCCATTTTTCAAGTCTGCGATCAAGTCAGGAATAGAAACCAAAGACTTTGTATTTTTAATTTTTAAAGTTTCTAATGCATATACTTCTTGAGTACTTCCTTTTTGTACTCCAACTTTTAATTGTTTCAAATCATCCTCATTATTTAGCTTAACATTTGAATCACTTTTAACTATTACTGAATTCGTCCCTTCATAATAAAGCTTTGAAAAGTCTACTACCTTTTTACGCTCGTCTGTAGGTGTCATACCAGTGATTGCTACATCAATTTTTTCTGCCTGAAGTGCCATTAGTAGTGCATCAAAATCCATTGCTTTTATCTCTAATTTCACCCCTAGTTTATCAGTGATTTTCTTTGCCAAATCAATATCTGCACCTACTACTTCACCCTTGCCATCTTTTGACTGCATAAACTCAAATGGTGGAAATCCTGGTGCTGTTCCTATTACCAATTTTCCACTTGATTTCACTTTTTCCAGCATACTCTCAGACTTTGTTTCATTTGAAGATGTACTATCCGATTTCTTTCCACATCCAACCATACCTATAGATATTGCTGCCACTATCCCTAAAACCGCCAATTTTTTTAGTCCCTTTTTCATTTTATTTTCTCCTTTTAATATTCTCTAATTTCTCTTTGTTTTAAAATTTTCCTTAGATAATTTCTGCCTGGTAACATATTAAGCCTCAATTTTGTATAAAAAAATGCCCCTTGAACATACTGTTCAAGAGACGAAAAATCCGCGTTACCACTCTTATTGATAGTAAATATTTCTACAATGATTTTGAGTTACATTATATTAATTACTCCGGAATTAATTATTATAATTACTAACTCTTTACTGTAACCTCAATTTGATTTTCAAATCACAAGTAGTTAACTTGAAATGATTCTACTCTAATCATATTGACTAAGATTTTCGCCTTTTTTCATAATTGAGTATAAAAAAAGTCCCTTGGGCATAAAGCCCAAGAGACGAAAAATCCGCGTTACCACTCTCATTGATAGAAAATACTATCCTCTCAAACCCTTAAGGCGGGAAACCTGCTATCATACTCTAATTTCCTATAGCAACCTCAAAAGCTCTTTTCACATCAAACTTCAATATTGGACTCACACCACTCTCCAACTCGCTGTAAATTCATTTGAGCTACTCTCTTTATCATCGGTTAATATTTGATTTGATACCTATTATACTGACCCAATAAGAACTTGTCAATAACTTTTTTATTTTTATTTTTTTATTTCTTCATTTTTATTCTCTAACTCTTTATTTTCCAGATTTTTAAGTTCTAAGCATTTACCGTAACACTCCAATGCTCCTGGAAGAATACATATAAATAATGCAATGAACACTAATCTCATACAAGCATCGTATATATCTTCTTCACCAAAAAATAATATTCTACTATTAAGTATTATGGCTAATGTCATAATCAGACTGATGATGTATCCCAAAAGTTTAAATTTTTTATCCATTCAACACGACCTCCTAAAATAAACATATTTTTATAACAAGGCAAATTTAAAGGATTTTTAGCTTTAGCTAAAAATCGAAATAAGCGTTCCAACGAGGCTGGAGATATGCTCACTGCCTGAAAATCCAAAATGTAACCCGCCACCTACACTTTGTTTAGATGTGGGATACATCTTCGCCGAGTTATTACATAAAAGCCAAAAGCTTTTAGAAAAATATATTTGTAACAATTATATTATAATCGATAAAAAAAATCAATATCTTTTTCAAAAAAATGCGAATTGTATGAGTATTATGTTTTTGTTATGACCTAAATATTTTGCAATATTTTTTCAATGTATCATTATTGCGATACACTCATTTTTTAGTTTTTAATAGGTCTTTTATGTAGAGCATCATCTACTATTTTGTCCATTACTTCTCTTTTCATCCCACCTGTCGCATATCCATATATATTTCCGTCTTTGTCGATCATAAAAGTGGTAGGTAATGATGCCACTCCATATGCTCCAAATGTTCTTCCTTCAGTATCCATCAATACTGGATATGTAATATTATAATCTTTAATAAACTTTTTCACACCAGCTTCATCAGTTTCTCTGCCCATATTTGGTGCAGTTACTCCTATTACTACTACATCTTTTTTGTTGTGACCATTTTCCTCATATAATTTTTGTATATCAGGAATCTCTGCTCTACAAGGCGGACACCACGTTGCAAAGAAATTTACAAATACTACTTTTCCTTTAAAAGCACCAACGTCCACACTTTTTCCATTTTGATCTTTCAAAATGATCGGCAACATTTTTGTCTTTTTGCTATCACCTTGAGAATTATCGTTGCTATTATTTGCTTCCTCAGTACTTTTATCAGAAGATGTCGAATCACTACTGCTGGTATTTTTATCTGACTTCTCTTTATTTGATTCTGATTCGTTTTTATCAGTTTTTTGTTCTACTTTTTGGTTAGACTTACTGTCGCTAGGATTAAATAAGGCCTCAAACTTACTAAAAGTCCCTAATATTAACATCAGTCCCATTATTATCAGTATGACTCCACCAAATTTTACAATCTTATCCATTACTTTAGGTTTAGAC
>JBDHVM010000132.1:0-4638 GCA_039809725.1 Peptostreptococcus sp. | reverse complement strand
TGGAGAGGAAATATCTAAGGTTGTAGTAGCTAAAATATTAGAAATGGAAAAGCACCCTGATGCAGATAAACTTTTAATTACAAAAGTAGACGTAGGTGAAAAAGAACCAATTCAAATAGTTACTGGTGCAAAGAATATTAAAGCAGGGGATTTTATACCTGTTGCCTTAGATGGCGCTAAGTTACCTGGTGGAATTATTATCAACAATGGTAAATTAAGAGGCGTTGAATCAAATGGAATGATGTGTTCTGCAAAAGAACTTGGGATTGACGAAAAATACGTTGAAGATTATAAAAAAGACGGAATATTTATTTTGGATATGCATGAAAACTATGTTGTGGGAGAAGATATAAAGAAAGTATTGGGTATAAACGATGCTGTAATTGACTTTGAACTTACTTCAAATAGACCCGATTGTAGATGCATGATAGGTATTGCAAGAGAAGCAGCAGTTACTCTTGGCACTGAAATAAAATATCCAAAAATCGACGTATTAGAAGAATCTGATAAAAAAGTTGATGTAGATGTAAAAATTGAAAATAGCACTCTTTGTAACAGATATATGGGAAGAAGAGTAACAGATGTAAAAATAAAAAAATCACCTTACTGGATGCAAAGAAGGTTGATAGAGTCTGGTGTTAGACCAATAAATAATATAGTGGATATTACAAATTATGTTATGCTTGAAATGGGGCAGCCAATGCATGCCTTTGATATGAGGGAGATTGAAAATAATAAAATAGTTGTAAAAAACGCATACGAAGGAGAAAAATTCATTACTCTTGATGGTGTTGAAAGAACACTTGACTCAGATATGCTTATGATAACAAACGGAGAAAAAAATCTTGGAATAGCAGGTATTATGGGTGGTGAAGAGTCAGGAATAAAGGATGATACAGTTGAAATACTATTTGAATCAGCTTCCTTTAACAATGAAAATATAAGAAAGACATCAAAAAAGCTAGGTCTTAGATCAGAATCTTCATCGAGATTTGAAAAAGGTATATCACCTAATACTGCAGAAGTGGCGTTAAATAGAGCTGTTCAACTTGTGGAATTATTAGGTGCTGGTAAGGTTATGAAAGGTGCTGTAGATGAGTACCCTACTGAGAAGTCTGTTCAAAAGATGACTGTAAATCCAAAAAGAATAAATGATAGGATAGGAATTGATATTCCAATGGATCAATTCTGTAGAATTTTAGAATCACTAGAATTTAAGTGTAATCTTATTTCAAATGAAGAGTTAGAGCTTAACATACCTGATTTTAGATTAGACATTGAACAAGAAGCGGATATTTTTGAAGAAATTGCAAGAATATATGGGTTTGAAAATATTCCATCTGTACAACTTCAAGGAAATACAACTGCTGGTGTCAAAAGTGATAAGCAAAAATATATAGAAAATATAAAAAATGTAGCTTTTTCTTGTGGACTTTATGAAATACTAACGTACTCATTTGTTAGTCCAAAGGGATTAGATAAAATAAGAATTCCAGAAGAATCAAAACTTAGGGATGTTGTAAGGTTGATAAATCCTCTGGGAGAAGATACTTCGATAATGAGAACGACTTTGATACCAAATATGCTCGACGTTTTAAGCACAAATATTTCTCACAATACTGAATCGGCAAAAACATTTGAATGTGGTCATATTTTCACTCCAGACGATATGGCAGGCACTGAAGAAACAAAGCTATGTATAGGTATGTATGGAGATAATATAGATTTCTTTTCACTAAAAGGTGCTGTAGAAAAAATATTTTCAAGATCTGGAATAAGCGATCATTCATACGTTGCAGACTCAACAAATACGACTTTCCATCCTGGAAGGTGTGCAAATATTGTATTAGATGGAGAAATATTGGCAACTATGGGTGAAATACATCCACTTGCGCTTGAAAATTACGGCATTACTAAAAAAATATACATTGCTGAGATAAACGTAGATGTAGTTTATAGGAAATCAGATGATACAATAGTATTTAAGTCACTTCCAAAATTCCCTGCAATTACCAGAGATATTGCTTTATTGGTAAAAGATGAAGTTCAAGTTGGTGAAATAGAAAAAGTAATCTATGATAATGATGGAGGACTAGTTGAGAAGTGTGAACTATTCGACGTCTATAAAGGTGAGCAGATTGAAAGTGGATATAAGTCAATAGCGTACTCAATCGTTTATAGAAGTTTGGAAAAAACTCTTACTGATTCTGATATCACAGAAGTTCATGAAAAAATATTGAGTGAACTATCAAGGAAATTAGATGCAAAATTAAGAGATTAAGCGCTGAAACTTAAAGAGTATTATATAAGATTGTATTGTAAAATTAAAACATCTATTAATAAAAGCTAGATTATCATTTATTAATAGGTGTTTTTTTGTTATAATAAAACTATAGCTTATGAATATTAATATTGGGTAAAATGTATAGATTTAATACGATGATGGGGTGATCAAATGAATAAAGTAAGTGTTAAAATTGACGGGATTGAATATCAAATAGTGGGAGAAAAAAACGAGGCTGAAATAGTTAAAGTTGCGAAATATATTGATGGTGAGCTTAAACAGATTAATAAGGCAGCTCCATCACTTAGTAAAATAAATGCTGCAATACTAACATCTGTAAATATTGCAGATAAGTTTTTTGATAGCAAGGCAGAGGTAGAGGATTTAAAAAAGAAAATACAGCTTATAGAAGATAGTTATTCAAATAGAAGTGATGATGTAGAAAAAGAGTTTGATTCAATTTTGTTGAAGCTTGATGAGGCGGAGGCAAAGACAACAGCAATGAAGGGTATTATAAGTGAGCTTGAAGAAAAGCTTAAGGTTAAGGAAGAAAGTATAAAAAAGCTAGTTGACGAAAAGTCTGTTGAAAATTCAGTAGGTGGAGAAGACTCTGAGAAGCTTATCAAATCTCTAGAAATGAAATTAAAAGAGATGGAAAAGAAAGTTGCAGTCGCTGAAAGTATGGCAACAGAGTTTCAAAATAAAGCTTATAATATTCAATTAAATTATGAAGAGTTAAAAAATAGCACTAAGTAGTTTTATATCGAAAACTCATTAATAAAAAGATAGATAGTCAGAAAAAGAATATTTCATTGTATATGAAAATAATACACAAGTAAATATATGAATTTTAATTAAGAAATAATATTATAGTAAAAAACATAAAAAGTATTTATAATAATTAAACATTGAATGGACTACATAGCGAATAAGCGAGGTAGTCCTTTTTGAGGAATTGTAGGTGAGAAAATGAATAAAAGGTTAGAGTTGTTGGCACCGGTTGGCACTTTTGAGTCACTAAAGGCTGCTGTACAAAATGGTGCAAATGCAGTTTATCTTGGTGGAAGGGAGTTTAGCGCAAGGGCGAGTGCAAATAATTTTGATAGGGAAGAATTAAAAAAAGCAATTTATTACGCTCATATAAGAGAGTGCAAGGTATTTATAACTGTGAATACATTGATCAAAGAAAGTGAAGTAGATGAGTTTATTGAGTATATTGATTATCTATACAAAATCAATGTAGATGCATTGATCCTACAGGATATTGGTATGGCGTATCTGATTAAAGAAAAATTTTCGGATTTTGAATTGCATGCAAGTACTCAAATGGCTGCACATTCCCTAAATGACGTACTATTTTTAGAAAAAATTGGATTTAAAAGAGTTGTTTTAGCAAGAGAGTTAAACATCGATGAGATAAGATATATTGTAGAAAATTGTAATGTTGATATTGAAGTCTTTGTGCATGGAGCATTATGTGTGTGCTATTCTGGTCAATGCTTGATGAGCTCTGAGCATGGTACTAGATCGGGGAATAGAGGAAGGTGTGCTCAGCCGTGTAGACAAAAATACAAAATGTATAATGTTGGTGAGAAAAAATATATTGATACTAACGGAGATTATTTACTAAGTCCAAGAGATTTAAACACAATTGAAAACATAGGTAGAATAATTGATACTAATGTGCTTTCTTTAAAAATAGAAGGAAGAATGAAAAGACCTGAGTATGTTGCAACTGTTGTAAGCTCATATAGAGATGCAATCAGTGAGCACTTAAATGGAAAATCAACTAAAAACGAAGACAGAGTGGAAGATTTATATACAATTTTTAACAGAAAGTTTACTGATGGTTACATTCTTGGAGAAACAGGAAGTTTAATTATGAACTATGAAAAACCTAATAATAGAGGTCTCTATATAGGTAAATCAGTAGGATACAATAAAAAGTTAAAAAGGCTAAAAATAATGTTGGAAGCGTCTCTAAAAAAGGGTGACGGTTTAAATATTGGCGGAGGAAACGTTGGTAGAATAATAGCAGGAACTGAAATTAAACAAAGTGCAGAATCTGGCGAGATTATTGAGATAGACTACATTGGTAATATTTCAAAAGGAACGGAAATATACAAGACAAGTGATTCAAATCTACTAGAAAAGGCAAGACGTTCATATGAAGAAAAAAATGAAAAAATAATTGTTGATTTAATCGGAAAAGTGTCTATAAAGATAGGTATTCGTCCGAAATTAGAAATAAAAGACAAGAAGGGAAATAGTATAACTGTTGAGTCTGATAAAATTGTTGAGTCAGCAATAAATATACCTTTGACTATTGATAAAGTTGAAAAACAAATGAATAA
>JBDHVM010000131.1:0-4699 GCA_039809725.1 Peptostreptococcus sp. | reverse complement strand
AACTCTATCTCACTTCTTACATTTTCAGGAATTTTGTCCAATGCAGATTCACATTCTTTTGGTAATATTATTTTTCTTATTCCCATTCTGTATGCTGCTAATACCTTTTCTCTTACCCCTCCAACAGGTAAAACTCTACCTCTTAGTGTTATTTCACCTGTCATTGCTATGTTTCCTGGTACAGGTCTATTAGTCAATGCTGAAATTGTTGCCAAGGTCATTGTAATACCAGCAGATGGTCCATCTTTTGGAGTTGCTCCCTCTGGTATATGTATATGTATATCTTTGTCGTTGTAGAAATTTGGTTCTATATTTAATTCATCTGCAATAGATCTAATATATGAAATACCAGTTCTAGCCGATTCCTTCATCACATCGCCCATCATTCCAGTCAGAACAATATTTCCTTTTCCAGGAAGTATATTTACTTCAACCTCTAGTGAAACGCCTCCTACAGCTGTCCATGCAAGACCATTTACAACACCTACCTGAGGTTTTAATTCAAGCGGTTCTTCTCTGTATTTTTCAGTCCCTAAATACTTTACAACAAGCTCTTTTGTCATTTTTATTGGTTTAAGCTTAGGATTTTCAACCATTTCTTTTACAACTTTTCTGCAAATTTTACCTACAGTCCTCTCAGGTTGTCTAACTCCAGATTCTCTTGTATATCTACTAATAATGAATTTTATCACATCATCATCAAGTTTTATAAAGTCTTTCGTAAGTCCATTCTCTTTCAACTGTTTATTAAGGATATATCGTTTTACTATCTCCAACTTTTCTTCCTCTATATATCCTTCTATCTCTATTACTTCCATTCTATCATAAAGTGGTCTAGGTATTTGTCTAAGATCATTTGCCGTAGTCAAGAAAAGTACTTTTGAAAGATCAAATGGCAACTCTAGATAGTGATCTACAAAGAATTTGTTTTGCTCTGGATCCAGTACCTCCAACATTGCAGATGTTGGATCACCCTTAAAATCATTTGACATCTTGTCTATTTCATCAAGTAGTATAACTGGATTTTTAGCCTTTGCCTCCTTGATTGCATTTATTATTCTTCCTGGAATAGCTCCAATATATGTTCTTCTATGCCCTCTTATCTCAGCCTCGTCTCTTACTCCACCTAATGAAATTCTGATAAATGGTCTTCCTAGTGCCCTTGCTACAGACTTTGCTATAGATGTTTTACCTACTCCTGGAGGTCCAGAAAGACAAATTATCGGACCTTTTAAGTTTTTAGATTGCTTTCTAACAGCTAAATATTCAAGGATTCTCTCTTTAACATCGACAAGTCCAAAATGATCTTCATCAAGTATTTTTTCACTTTTTATTATGTCAAATCTATTTCTTGATTCTTTATTCCAAGGTAGTGAAAAAATAACATCTAGATAGTTTTTTGAAACGTTATAATCAGGAGATCCTATTGGAGTTCTCTCAAATTTTTCAATTTCTTTTTCTATTTTCTCAAAAGTTTCATCTGGAATTTTCAACTCATTTAGTTTTGTTCTATATTCGCTTTTTTCACCATCTTCGTCAGTCTCACCTAGTTCTCTCTGAATAGCTTTCAACTGCTCTCTAAGATAGTACTCTTTTTGAATTTTACTCATTTGCTTTTTAACATCTAAGTTTATCTTTTTGTCAATCTTGATTACCTCAAGTTCTTCTAAGAGATATTCATAAAGCATTTTCATTCTTTCTTCTATATCCAAAGTGACCAATACTTTCTGTCTCTCGTTGAACTTTAAAAACAGGCTAGATGCGATAATATCAACCACCATAGAGTATCCTTCAGCATCCGTTAAATCCATGGAAGCATCTGATGGCATATCGGCTGCAATGCTTAAGTAATCTTCAAATCCGCTTATTAGCCTTCTAGAGTACGCCTCTAGTGTATTTTTCTGCTCATTTGTGAAGTTCTTTTCATCAAATTCAATAGGAGTTATATCCCCAATCCAAGCATCATTTTCGTCTATTTCCATACGTTCCAATCTTGCTCTACTTATACCTTCTACTAGCACCCTTATTGATGAGTCTGAAGTCCTAATCACCTGCTTAATGTTACAAATTGTCCCAACTGAATACAAATCTTCAACAGTTGGATCTTCAATTGAAGAATCAAACTGACTAATCAAAAATATTTTTTCATCATTTATCATAGATAGTTCAAAACTTTCTATTGAGTTTAATCTACCTATATCAAATGACTGTAACGATGACGGTGATATCGAAATCCCCCTAAGAGGAATCATTGGCATCTGTATTGTTTCTTTATATATAATTACATCCTTTTTTATTTCTTTTTCTATATTATCCATTACTTTGCTCCTTCCCAATAAATAACATTGTAAAACCTATTTGACCAACCATTTTTATTCAACATAAACTATCTAATATGTGTCATCACGGCTCTCATTTTCAACTAGATTATCATTATGATATCTGAGTTATAATCTATTATATATTTCTATATACCTATTTACAACTACTTTATACCAAAAATATTAATTTTACCATAATTTTTTTGCAAAATATGCTTTGTTATATACCTTTTTATGCAAATATTGCAATGTTATTTGAAATAAAAAAGCGTTGTACATTCTTTTATACCGATATATATCTAGGTATAAACTCTGTATCAACGCTTGCTTTATTATTTTGTATTACTCTGCATTTCCAATAGGTTCATCATTTACAATTTCCTTCACATCATTGTGAACTATAAATGGTTTCGTCCCTTCTTTCTCTATGCAGTCCTTTGTTACAACTACTTTTTCTACATTGTGCATAGATGGTACCTCATACATTGTATCCATCAGCGAATGTTCAATAATACTTCTTAATCCTCTTGCTCCAGTATTTCTTTCAATAGCCTTCTTTGCTATTGCAAGTAGAGCGTCTTTTTCAAACTCCAATTTTGCATCGTCATATTCAAATAACTTCGTATACTGTTTTACAAGTGAATTTTTAGGTTCAGTAAGTATCTTTACTAAAGACTCTTCATCTAATAAATCCAAAGTTGCCAAAACTGGTATTCTACCAACAAACTCTGGTATTAATCCGAATTTAAGTAAATCATCAGGTATAACTTTCGCATAAAGCTTACCTAAATCTATATCCGATTTACTTTCAATTTTAGCTCCAAATCCAAGAACTTTCTCGTTTCCACGTTTTTGAACTATCTTGTCTATTCCATCAAATGCTCCTCCAAGTATAAACAAAATGTCAGTTGTATCAACCTTTAAAAACTCCTGATGAGGATGCTTTCTTCCACCAGACGGCGGAACATTTGCAACTGTACCTTCAAGTATTTTAAGTAGTGCCTGCTGAACACCTTCACCACTTACATCTCTAGTTATAGAAGGATTGTCCGATTTTCTAGAAATCTTGTCGATCTCATCTATGTATATTATTCCCTTTTGAGCTTTTTCTATATCAAAATCAGCAGCTTGTACAAGCTTTAATATAATATTTTCTACATCTTCACCTACATACCCTGCTTCTGTAAGAGATGTGGCATCTGCTATTGCAAAAGGTACATTTAGTATTTTTGCCAAAGTCTGTGCCAATAGTGTTTTACCTGAACCAGTTGGACCAAGTAGTAAAATATTACTTTTCTGTATATCTACACTGTCGCTTTTCTTCTTACCACTGTAAATCCTTTTATAATGATTGTATACTGCAACTGATAGTGCCTTTTTAGCTCCATTTTGCCCTATTACGTAATCATCCAAAATTTCCATCATTTCCTTTGGTTTTGGTAATTTTGCATCGGCTAAATCAACGTCTTCATCGATTTCCTCTTTAATTATTTCACTGC
The DNA here is from genome assembly GCA_039809725.1 of Peptostreptococcus sp. GTDB lineage: Bacteria > Bacillota > Clostridia > Peptostreptococcales > Peptostreptococcaceae > Peptostreptococcus. The sequence continues at coordinate 879 of JBDHVM010000131.1, read as the reverse complement.
AAAGATCTACGCACTCATCACATATATACACTCCTGGTCCAGCTATTATTCGCTTTACCTGTTCCTGATTTTTTCCACAGAAAGAACATCTGTATTGTTTGCTTTCATCTTGTTTAGGCACTATATCACCTCTTTCCTTTAATAGTAATTACCTATTTTCAATCACTTCGTCTATTAAACCAAACGCTTTAGCTTCATCAGAAGTCATGAAATTATCTCTTTCTGTATTTTCTTTTACGATATCAAGTGGCTGACCTGTTCTTTCAGATAGTATTTTGTTTAACTTATCTTTCGTGTTTAACAAAAACCTAGTGTGGATTTCTACATCTGTAGCCTGCCCTCTTGAGCCCCCTAAAGGCTGATGAATCATTACTGTACTATTTGGTAATGCGAATCTCTTCCCCTTCGCACCTGAAGCTAATAGGAATGCTCCCATAGAAGCTGCCATACCAATACAAATTGTACTGACATCTGCTTTTATATATTGCATTGTGTCATAAATCGCCATACCAGCTGTAACACTTCCACCTGGGGAATTTATGTAAAGGTGTATATCCTTGTCTGGATTATCAGCCTCAAGGAAAAGCATCTGAGCTACTACCAAACTAGCAGTCGCATCATTTACTTCGTCACCTAAAAATATGATTCTGTCTTTTAGAAGTCTCGAGTAAATATCATAGGACCTTTCTCCTCTTCCATCTTGCTCAACAACATAAGGTACTAACGCCATATAAATATTCCTCCTAACCAAATTTTAAAAATTAGAAATTCTTTTAGATAAAGACCACAATTACTGTGGTCTTTATAATTTAATTTCTTTTTTATTCTATATTATATACCTAAATTCAACCTTATTAATCAGGTATTATTTCTAACCAT